>NZ_JBNNMG010000014.1:0-83738 GCF_050272555.1 Lysinibacillus sp. NPDC047702
AAAGCGTAGTGCTAACGCAGCGGCAGCAACATGATGTTTTTTGTGCGAAAGCGTAGTGCTAACGTAGCGGCAGCAACATGATGTTGGTCACTCAGGCGTTTTCACAGGATGTGAAGATATTAGCCTAAGTTCCTCTATTTCAGTAGGTGTTTGGACATCCACTGAAAGGAACTAAAACCGCATTCATCTCACCACCTGTAAAAGTGGGTGTCTTCTGTATCTGCCGCTGTCGCTACGCTTACGCGCATAAAACATCCGCTATGATTTCGATACAAAAAACATTTGCCAAATAAAGATAAACTAGCTTTTCATTTTTGGATCAAGTGCATCACGTAGTCCATCACCCATTAGGTTAAATCCGAGAACTGTTAACATAATAGCCAGACCTGGGAAAATCATTGTCCATGGAGCATTGATTAAAAATTTTCGAGCATCAGCTAACATTTTTCCCCACTCGGGTGCTGGTGCTTGAGCTCCTAGTCCAAGGAAGCCTAGTGCTGCCGCCTCAATAATGGCTGTCGCAATAGCTAGTGTTCCTTGTACAATTATTGGTGTTATGGAATTCGGTAAAATATGAGAGAATAAAATTCGTGAATCACGCATGCCAATTGCTTTTGCCGCTACAATATATTCCTCTTCCTTAACACTCAATACCTTAGAACGAATTAGACGACCAAAATTCGGTACGTTAATTATTGCTATAGCAATTAATGCATTTTGTAAAGATGGACCTAGCACTGACACTACTGCAATCGCTAAGAGCATACTAGGGAAAGCTAACATAATATCAAAAATACGTGAAATAATTGTATCAATCCATTTTCCATAATAACCTGCAATAATACCAAGTAAACTGCCAATGATTACGGATAAAATAACCGAGAAAAAGCCTACCCATAACGAAATCCGTGCTCCATGTATGATTCTAGAGAGAATATCCCGTCCAAAATCATCTGTTCCAAACCAATGTTCACTTGATGGTGCCAATAAACGCTTCGCAAAATTTTGTTCATTGATACCCTGTGGTGCAATGTACGGACCCACTATAGCAAGTAAAATAAAAAATATAACAATTCCTGCTCCTACGAGGGAGACTTTGCTCTTTTTAAAGCTACGCCAGCCTTCGAGCCACGGACCTACTGCACGTTCTCGAGCTGGTGCTGCTTCTTTTTTGATATCCATTGCTCCAGTCATCATTGCAGCTCCCTTCTATTTGTATTTAATACGCGGATCAATCACTGTATACAGTAAATCCACAATTAAGTTAATCATGATGAAAATAAATGCAACGATTAGAATACCTGATTGAATAACAGGATAATCCCTGAAGCCAATCGCATCATAAATATAACGACCAATTCCTGGCCAACTAAAAATAGTCTCTGTTAAAATGGCACCACCAAGCAGTAATCCTGTTTGTAGACCAATTACCGTTAACACAGGAATCACAGCATTCTTTAAGGCATGCTTATAGACAACAATGAACATTTTTTGGCCTTTCGCTCTTGCAGTGCGTACATAATCTGAGCGCATTACTTCTAGCATGGAAGACCTGGTGATTCTTGCAATGATAGCCATAGGAATAGTTGCAAGTGCTACCCCTGGTAATATTAATCTCTTTAAGACTTCAATGAATTGATCAAAGCGTCCTTGAATAAGGGTATCAAGTAAATAGAAATGGGTTATGGCGGTTATTGGATTTCGAACATCTTCTCGACCAGAAGTAGGCAGCCAGCCAAGCTTACTGCTAAATGTCCATTGCTCCATCAAACCTAGCCAGAATACTGGTACAGATACACCAATTAATGCCACGATCATCGCAATATAATCGAACCAAGAATTTTGGAACCATGCAGAAATAATGCCAGCATTAACACCAATAACGATGGCAATAATCATAGCAAAAAGTGCAAGCTCTGCCGTTGCTGCTAAGTATGGAAATATTTCTTCTGATACAGGTAATTTTGTACGTAAGGAAACTCCCAGATCTCCCTGGAAAATGCCTGACAAATAACTAAAATATTGTGTATACCAGGGTTTATCTAATCCTAAACTTGCGTTTAATGCCTCGACCGCCTCTTTTGTCGCCTGTTGTCCTAAAATAACTTTAGCTGGATTACCAGGTATTGCACGTATCAACATAAAAACGATAAAAGTCATTCCAAGCAAAACTGGGATTAGTTGAAGTAAACGTCTCCCCATATAGTGAAGCATTTTCATCACCTCTCTATGATTTTCATAATATACTTTGAAGTCTTTATATACTGTTGAAAGGTTGAGTCTTCACCAAACGGTTTTAAATGTTTAGATGAGATCTTTCATACAGAAGAAAAGGATTTGATTTTCCTTTATTAGAAAAGAATCTGCGAGAATTCCACGGCTTACCCGCAGAAAAGCAAGCAGATTCTTTTAAACTTCTCTATTCAATTAAAAAATGAACTTTACTATTGAATATCTACTGCATCTAAACGGTCAGAGCCAGTAGGATGCGCAATATAATTTGTAACTTTCTTGTTAGCAGCTAAAATTGGAATAGAGTGAGCAAGTGGAACCCATGGAGCATCCTCAGAAATAATTACTTGAGCTTGCTTATAAAGCTCGTTACGCTTGTCCTCATCAATTTCAGTTTGAGCAGCTGTTAATAGCTTGTGTAATTCTTTGTTGTCATAGAATGTATAGTTATTAGAATGGATATTATCGCCGTCTAATAATGAATATAGGAAGTTATCCGCATCTCCATTATCACCTGTCCAACCAAGTAAGAATGCATCTGCTTCACCCTTTTCAGCTTTATCTAAATAAGTAGCCCATTCATATGACACAATTTTAGATTTAATGCCTACATCTTCTAAGTTCTTTTGAATGGCTTCTGCAACTTTTTGACCATCTGGCATGTATGGTCGTGGTACTGGCATTGCCCATAGCTCAATCTCTTTGCCATCATAGCCTGCTTCAGCAAGTAATGCTTTCGCTTTTTCAGGATCATACGTATAGCCTGTAACTTCATCGTTATAACCAGAAATTACTGGTGGCATTGGGTTCTTCGCTGGCTCCGCTAACCCTTCATAAAATGCATCCACTAGTGCTTGTTTATCAATAGCATAGTTTACTGCCTGACGCACTTTTACATTATCAAATGGAGGTCGAGTAACTGTTAAACCTAAATACCCAACGTTCATAGAAGGACGTTCAATTAGCTGTAAGTTGGCATCTCCTTCGATTGTTCCTTTATCAGATGGACTTAAGCCATCAGCTACATCAATATTGCCGCTCGTTAATTCAGTTAATCGTGCAGTGTTTTCTGGTATAGAACGATAAATAACTTTATCTAATTTTGGATAGCCATCAATATAGTAATCTGGGTTTTTCTCAATCGTTATTGCATCATTACGTACCCAGCTGACAAACTTGAATGGACCTGTCCCTACAGGATTTGCTGATAAGCCTTCTTCATCTGCCTCAAAAGCTGTTGGCGAAGCGATTGCAAATGGAGACATCGCTAAATTTTTCAGGAATGGTGCTTGTGGTTGGCTTAACTTAAGAACAACCGTATAGTCACCCTCAGCAGTAGCAGATTCTATAATTTGCTTGTCACCAACGACAAATTGAGTTTTAAAATATGGATATTTATCATTGCTTGATTTCCAACGTTCAATATTTTTGATAACTGCCTCTGCGTTGAAATCTGTGCCATCATGGAATTTTACACCCTCTTGTAATTGGAATGTATAAGTTAATCCATCCTCTGACGGCTCCCATGATTTTGCCAAGCCTGGTTGAATCGTTACATCTCGTTCACCAAAGTTTACTAGCGTTTCATAAATATTTGCTGTAACTGTAAAGGATTCACCGTCTGTTACAACAGCAGGGTCTAGTGCTACAGAATCTCCACCACGACCATAGACTAATATTTTTGGTTCACCACTGTTAGCTTTATCGCCACCAGTTGAAGCATCTTTACTACCCGTATCCTTAGTGTCTGAGCCGCCACAAGCCGCTAAGATTGTCGAGAGAACAAGGATAAACATTACACCCAAAGTCCATAGCTTCTTTTTCTTCATTAAATTTCCCCCTATGTTTTTTTATATCATTTAATGTTGAATAGCATCATAGAGATGGCAAGCAACATAATGACCCGGTTTTACTTCTTGCATTTTTGGAACTATTTGAGAACATTCTTCTTTTTTAAACGGACATCTTGTATGGAAAGTGCATCCACTAGGCGCATTTGAAGCACTCGGAATATCCCCAGTAATAATTAGTTGTTCACGTTCGAACGTGGGATCTGGAACAGGTACTGAGGATAGCAGTGCCTGTGTATATGGATGAAGCGGTTCTGCATATAAATCCTCACTTGCTGTCAACTCTACTAATTTACCTAAATACATCACACCAACGCGATTACTGATATGACGTACTACCCCTAAGTCATGTGAAATAAAAATATAAGTCAGCTTTAAATCGTTTTGCAGCTTTTGTAATAAATTTAAAACTTGTGCCTGTATCGACACATCGAGTGCAGATACTGGCTCATCCGCAATAATTAAACGAGGATTGGTCATCAAGGCTCGAGCAATACCAATACGCTGCCTTTGACCACCACTAAATTGATGTGGATATCGCTTGATATGATATTCATTTAGACCTACTGTTTCTAGAAGCTCCAAAACCTTCTGCTTACGTTCTTTAGCATTACCCATACCATGCACAATAAGAGGCTCCTCTAATATCTTCCCAATATTGTGTCTTGGATTAAGGGAGGCATAGGGATCTTGGAAAATCATTTGAACATCCCTTCGTGCCTTACGCATTTCATTATTGGATAATTCTGAAATTTTTTTCCCTGCGAATTCTATATTTCCTTCCGTTGGCTCAATTAATCGCATTAACAATCGCCCAGTAGTTGATTTGCCACATCCCGATTCTCCTACAATGCCTAATGTTTCTCCTTCGAAAACCTCAAAAGAAACATCATCCACTGCCTTCACATCCCCAACCTGTGTATTAAGAATGCCTTTCCGAATAGGAAAATATTTTTTTAAGCCATCAACTTTCAATAAAACTTTCGACATGCTGTGCCACCTCCTGCTTCTCTAGTAAAAAACATCTCGATTTATGTTGCTCTGCTGTTTCATATAAAGGTGGTGTTTCCTGTTGACAACGATCCATTGCAAATTCACAACGTGCTGCAAAACGACAGCCGACCTTGATACTTCCTGGTTTTGGAACACTTCCAGGTATCGAATAAAGGTTGTCCTTTTTATAACGCATATCAGGTACAGATTTTATAAGCCCTTGCGTATAAGGATGCTTAGGATTAGTGAATATCTCCTGAATTGGCGCCTCTTCAACAATTTGTCCTGCATACATAACAATGACACGCTCACATGTTTCTGCTACGACACCCAAATCGTGGGTAATTAATAATACAGCTGTATTTAAACGTTTATTCAAGTCTTTCATCAACTGCAAAATTTGTGCCTGAATCGTTACATCAAGAGCGGTAGTTGGTTCATCAGCTATCAAAACCTTTGGATCGCAGAGAAGTGCCATCGCAATCATAACACGCTGTCGCATGCCTCCTGATAATTGATGTGGATAATCTTTTAACAATGATTCAGCACGCGGCAAACCCACAAGCTTCATAATTTCTACCGCTCTTGTAAACGCTTCCTTTTTTGACCACTTTGGATTATGAATTAATATGGCTTCCTTTAACTGATCACCAATTGTAAATAAAGGATTTAAGGAGGTCATTGGCTCTTGGAATATCATTGCTACATCTTTTCCACGAATTTTTTGCATTTGTTTATCCGATAATGTTGCCAGATTTTTTCCATCCAATAGTATTTCTCCACCTGTTATTTTCCCGGGTGGTGATGGTATTAATCCCATAATGGATAGAGATGTGACACTTTTACCACTACCCGATTCTCCAACAATCCCCAATATCTCCCCTTCATGCACAGAAAAATCAATATCATCAACGGCAGGAATTTGCCCATCATCTGTAAAAAAGGTCGTTTTTAAACCTTTTATTTCTAGCAGCTTTTTCCTCATGCACAATCGCTCCATCCTACCTGTATTTTACTAAACTGTATAATTCTATTAATAGAATACACTAACTATCATTAAATTCCCTATTTTCAGATAATTCTAACTAAAAAGATTCTCTCTTTCAATCATTATTATTCTGTATAGAACATAAATTTTCTACCAAACTCGACCTATATACTAATTATTTCTTAACAAACGATAATAATTTACATAAATCGCAAAAAAATAGCCCTCCATAAAAAAATAAATGGAAGACTATTTTTAAAATTTTTTATTATGTTTTCGAATGGATTTCACTTAGAATTTCAATTTAAATGCTGCACTTGAAATAAATTATAATATGTTCCTTGCTTATGCATAAGTTCTTCATGTGTTCCATTTTCAATTAATTGCCCATGATCAATGACGATAATTTTATCAGCATGAGTGATTGTAGAAAGTCGATGAGCAATAATTATTGTTGTACGTTCATGTGCAAGCAGCTCTAATGATTCTTGAATAAGTGCTTCACTTTCTAAATCTAATGCAGAGGTAGCTTCATCTAGTATTAAAATAGGTGGATTTTTTAAAAATACACGAGCGATAGCGACACGCTGCTTTTGACCACCAGATAACTTTACTCCACGCTCCCCAACCTTGGTGTCATAGCCATTTGGTAAGCTCATAATAAAGTCGTGTGCGTTTGCTGCCTTCGCTGCAGAAATGACCTCTTCATCAGTAGCATCTGGTTTGCCCATTAAAATATTCTCTTTTACGGAATCACTAAATAAGATATTATCCTGTAGCACGATGCCGATTTGTGAACGTAATGAATGCAATGTTACGTCCTTCACATCATAGCCATCAATACGCACTGTACCACTGGTTGTATCATAAAAGCGTGGAATCAAACTTATTATCGTGGATTTACCGCCACCACTCATACCTACAAATGCCACTGTTTCTCCAGGGTTGATGGTAAAATGAATATTGTTTAAAATTTTTGAGCCATCAGCCTCATATTGAAAATTCACATTGTCAAAGTGGACCTCACCATTTACCCGTTTCAACTCTACGGCATCAGACTTATTTTTCACTTCATACGGTTCATCTATTAGTTCAAACATTCGGTCCATTGAAGCAATTGACTGCGTTAATGTAGTAGATGAACTAACTAAACGACGAAGTGGACCATAAAGTCTTTCAATATAGGCAATAAAGGCAACCATCGTTCCTATAGACAGAGGGCCATTAATAACCTGATAGCCTGCATAGGCAATTACTAACAACGGGGCTACATCCGTAATAGTATTCACCACGGCAAAGGATTTCGCATTCCATTTTGTATGATCCAATGCCTTCTCTAAAAATTCACCATTTGCATGATCAAATAATTTTTGTTCATGCTTTTCGAGTGTAAAGCTTTTAATTATGCTCATTCCAGCTACTCGTTCATGCAAATAACTTTGCACACCTGCAAGTGCCTTGGAGCGCTTTCTAGTTAAATCCCTCAGCTTACCAAAAAAGTACTTCACACTAAAGGCATAGAATGGGAACGCAATCAATGCTACAAGTGTCAGCTTAACATCCATTGTCAGCATAATCACGATAGCAATAACAATTGTGGCAAAATCTAGCCACACATTCATCAAGCCTGTCATGATAAAGTTTTTTGTTTGTTCCACATCATTAATCACTCTTGAAATAACATCGCCAGCTCTTGTATTTGCATAGTATTTTAAACTTAGTCGCTGTAAATGGGCATAGATTTGCTTTCGAATATCAAAAAGCACCTTATTACTAACATGTTGTGCAAAATATTGACGGTAATACTCAATTGGTGGCCGCACGATAAAAAACACAATGATGGTGCCACCTAACCAATAAAATAACTCTTTTGTTTTCTCTGCATCCGATAGATCATTTGCAGCAATAATATCATCTAACACAATTTTTATAAGCAAGGGGATAAATAATGGAATGGCAAACTTCACTATACCAATTAATATCGTTAAAATTATTTCCCAGGTATATGGTTTTACAAATCGCATATACCGCTTTATACTACCCACTTCCAATCACATCCTTAATAGAGAACATTCTTGATAAAGTCCCGTTTAAACGGGGCAAAAATAAATGGACATTCCAAATTGAATGCCCAAACGTAATTATAGCAATATTTCGTTTTAAGTACATGTAATATGTTTTTTTCGCTAACTATTTTCCATTCACTTAACAGATAAAAAAACACCCATTAGTAAAAACTAATAGGTGCTTCTTAACAATCATCTGCTTGCATATCGAGCTGAAACTTATAACGGTTTGTCCAAGCGTCGATGAAATCAGGTGCAAAAGGTCCTCTTTTTTGTTGAATCCAGCCAATTAATTTATCGACATTGCGCTTTAGAATTTTATCAATGACATCTGGATAAGACATTTCCTTACGATGTAGCTCATATTCATCCTCATCTAAAAGTGAATAAGACATGTCAGGGAATACTTTAATGTCTAAATCATAGTCAATATATTTAATGGCATTATTATCGAAAACAAATGGTGAGCTTAGATTACAATAATAATACACACCGTCCTCACGCAGCATGCAGATGATATTAAACCAGTGCTCCGCATGGAAATAACAAATAGAAGGCTCTCTTGTTAGCCAAGTACGACCATCGGATTCTGTCACAAGTGTCCGTTCATTCGCACCGATAATGATATTTTTTGTTCCTTTTAACACCATTGTTTCTTGCCAAACCCGGTGGATACGGCCATTGTGCTTATAACTATGTATTTGTATCGTTTCTCCTTCTACCGGTATTGCCATTTTTGAAGCCCACCTTTTCGTCTATGCTACCTAAATCTAGCAGTCTCTAGTATATTATAGCAATGTGTAGGCGAAAGGTGTAGTTAGAAAACCACAAATTTCCCTGCGTCCTTTTCAAATTTTACAAAAAATCATAAATTTAAAGAGAATTTTATTATACCCATTATCTAATTAGAACTTTTAATGTGTATCAATGATTTTATCTGCCTGAGCGTATCCTTCGGTGACCTGAGCGATTCTTCTCGCGACCCGAGCGAATTTCTTGGCGACCTGAGCAGTTCTTCTCACGACCCGAGCGAATTTCTTGGCGACCTGAGCGATTCTTCTCACGACCTGAGCGAATTTCTTGGCGACCTGAGCAGTTCTTCTCACGACCCGAGCGAATTTCTTGGCGACCTGAGCAGTTCTTCTCGCGACCTGAGCGAATTCCTTGGCGACCTGAGCGATTCTTCTCACGACCCGAGCGAATTTCTTGGTGACCTGAGCAGTTCTTCTCGCGACCCGAGCGAATTTCTTGGTGACCTGAGCGATTCTTCCTTCGACCCGAGCGAATTTCTTGGCGACCTGAGCGATTCTTCTCACGACCTGAGCTATTCTCTTCTGGCCTAGAGCAGTTTGGAAGTTTTTAATAATATAAAGGAGCTGTCTTTTGTAATCTTTTCGATTTTGACAGCTCCTTAGAGGTAAATGCAAATATGCAATTACAAAGTGTTATTCACCAAGATCTTGGTTCGTTTTTGAGAGGTTTCCTGAAGCTTGAGCTTTCTTTTGCTCTGCTTTAGCATTTTGCTTTTGCACTTCATTCACATCAGTCTCATAACCAAACTCTTGACTTTGACGTTGCATGTTTTTATTTGGTTGGAAATTTGCGTTGTTTTGCTTTTTCATTTTCATTCACCTCCACGATAATTATTGTGTACCGAGGTGAATGCTTTTATGCTTATAAATTATTTTATTTTACTTTCCCAATTCTCTCCATATTTTAAGCATTGGCACTGGCATAGGTATTTGCTCTATTTGTTCTCGAGTTAGCCAAACGCCTTTTTCAGTAGAATGACATGTCATGAAATAACTATTTAGATGCCATGTTAAATGTGAAAAAACATGTTTAAACATAAGTAAATCCTTCTGTGATTGAACATCTAAAGAATATTCATTTATAAAAGTGTCAATGGAATCTTTCCCATGCTCTATCATTGGAAATTGCCATAGATTTGCCAATAAACCTTCAGATGGTCGCTGTTCCATTAAAATTCGGCCATTTTGATCTTCACATACAAGGACATCATATGTAATATGCTTCATCTTTACTTTTTTTGATTTAACAGGCAGTTTTTCTGGTTCACCATCATTAAATGCAATACAATATTCGCGAACTGGACATAATAAACACTTTGGTGAAGTAGGTGTACAAATTAGTGCACCAAGCTCCATTAAGCCTTGATTGAAAGAGGATGCATTTTCAGGGTCTATCAGCTCTTCTATAGCTACTTCAAAAATCTTTTTTGTTTTAGGAATGGCTATATCCTCATGAATATCGAGTACACGGCTTAACACACGCATCACATTTCCGTCAACTGCATGTTCTGGCTTATCATAGGCAATACTTAAAATAGCACCAGCTGTATATGGACCTACACCTTTTAATGTTGAAATCTCATGTCGATTATTGGGTACTATTCCTCCGTAGTTCTCCAATACCTCTCTTACACCAGCCTGTAGATTACGGGCTCGGGAATAATAACCAAGACCTTCCCAGTGTTTTAATAAATATTCTTGTGGTGCTTCCGCAAGTAATTCTAATGTTGGGAAACTTTCTATAAAACGATTGTAATAAGGAATAACAGTGTCGACACGTGTTTGCTGCAGCATCACCTCAGATACCCAAATTTTATAAGGGTCCTTCGTATGTCTCCAAGGTAAATCACGTTTCTCAACATTAAACCATTCGACTAACGATTGTCGAAATTCTGTTACATATGGATAATTCACAGTGACCTCCAGTGTTTTTACGATTTAAATTATGGTAAAAAGGGTATACAATTAAGAAAAGCTCATTTATCTATAACGACAAAAATCGTTATTTTAAAGATACTCTTTCTATCGAATATCTTGACTTGTTAATTATGGATTATTGAAATACATGTATGCAATTGTACTCTATTTACATGCATACTAGGAGTGGATATTTTTGGATTCAGGTACACATTTCGTTATGGGTATAGCCCTCGGTGGTCTTGCTTTAGCTGATCCCGTGGTAGCAAATCATTCAATGACATTTACTGCAGTAATGGCAGGCACGATTATTGGCTCACAGGCACCTGATGTCGATACTGTTTTAAAACTGCGCAACAATGCAATTTATATTCGGCATCATCGAGGAATTACACATTCGCTCCCAGCAGTAGCTATCTGGCCTATCTTAATTACGGCGGTTCTATCATTCATTATTCAAGACGCAAATGTGTTTCATTTATGGCTCTGGACATTTTTAGCTGTAGCTCTTCATGTGTTTGTTGATATTTTTAATGCATATGGCACACAAGCCATTCGCCCATTCTCCAGAAAATGGGTAGCATTAGGTGTCATCAATACATTTGATCCTATTATCTTTTCGATTCATTGCGTCGGCATTTTATTATGGGCTTTTGGTGCAAATCCCGTTTGGACATTTAGCATCATGTACCTCATCATTATCATGTATTATATATTACGATTTGCAGTCCAAAAATCCGTTAAAAAGGCTGTACATCATACTATTCAAGATGAGGAATATGTTATTGTAGCACCGACAATGAGATTCTTTCACTGGCGCATTGCAGCGAAGTCGAAAACACATTATTACGTTGGTCGTGCCTATGGTCGAACAGTCAATATTTACGATAAATTTGAAATAAAGCCTTTACCAAAAACGCCTCTTATAGAAAAAGCCATGAAGGACCGTAATCTCGATGCATTCGTGTCATTCTCGCCGCTATATCGATGGGAAATTTCTGAGCTAGAAAATAGCTTAACGGAAGTGAGGTTAATTGACCTTCGCTATCGTAGTGATAATCGCTATCCTTTTGTGGCTGTTGCTCATTTAAATGATGATAACGAGATTATTACCTCCTATACAGGCTGGATTTTTACTGAAGATAAACTACAAAAAAAATTACAAATCGGCGCAAGTAATTGAACAGGTAAACCCTGACCAATGTTGGTCAGGGTTTCGTTATTGCATCATATCATCACTAGCATCTAATAAATGAGCATATTTGGGATTGCGTCCTGCAAAGTTATGCAGCTTATCACCATAGCTGGTAATTAATTGACGTACCAGATTTTCTGTGTAATCAGCACCACGATAGTCGTAGCCCGCCTTTGCTGAAGTTGATTCAAAATCACTCCATAAAAGCTCAATCCAAACACGTGCACGCCCTACTGACATCTGTGGATTTTTTGCAAGTAACTCCCTAGTCAATTTTTCTATCTTTTCTTCCACTTATTTTCCCACCTTTACAGGAGATAGCATCGAAACTGGCAGAGCTTCTTGATATTTATCGCCGCCTAATCGATGTCCCCAAGCAAAGCGACCCTTTAAATAATCTACTTGGAAAAATTCGTTATCCGAGCTATCTATACGATACATTTCACCAGGAATGATAGTATCTAAATCCACTAAATAAGCAGCCGCCATTAAAGCTTTTCGTTCATACACTGCAAACTCATTAATAATACCTAGCTGTTCTGCTTTACGGGCCTTTTCCTTTAGCATAGCTATTTCTTCGCGTAATTCATGCTCTGACATGGTCGCGTAGTTTTTTTCACTCATTCCTCATTCTCCTTTTCTTCTATAAAACGGTCTATAACTTCAATGGGAAAGCCCTTTTGATAGAGCGCCTGTTTTATCTTCATTTTTCGTTCATAACCAGTATACTTTGACGCGTACTTTTTCCAAACCTTTTCGCCTTGAACATCAAGCAATTGCTGCCATTCATCTTCCTCTTGTTCGATGACAATTTGACTAAGCACCTCGTCTACAATTGCAAATGAATAGCCTTTGCGCATAAGAAAATCCTGAATTTTAGCCTTGATTTGTGTTGGTGTTTTCCTTTTTTCAGATCGAACAACCTTTTCAGCCAACTGTGTCGCAAGCTTTACCTGTTCCCCATGACTAAAGGTTGCAAGTACCTCATCCTGTAAATCCTTATCAATTCCCTTTTTTATAAGGTCCTGTCTAATTGCCTTAGGTCCCTTTTTCATCGTAGCTTTTTTCGTATCGAGTAAAGCCTTGGAATATGTTTCATCATTTAAAAAGCCATATGATTTCAGTTTTTGTATGGCTTCTAAAATCACCGCTTCTCCAAACTCTAATGTCAGAAGCTTTTTCTTCACTTCATGCTCGCTCCGCATTTGATAAGATAAAAAATTTAATGCTTTATTGAAAGCCTTCCGAATTTCATCCTCATAGGCAATTTCCTGAATATCAAATTCTTCTAGCATTTTGCCCTTTGTTAAACCAAATTGAATAAGAATAGCCTCGTCTACAGGAAAGGCGTACTCCTCATTCAAATATATATTATAACGTTCTGGATTGTTTTTTTGACGTGCAATTTTTGTAATAATACGCATATAAAACACCTCACTAATTACAATTATAACATGTTTCATAGTACTGCATTTTTACGATATTTTACTTTTATCAATAGCCTATAACAAACCATAAGATGATAAACTAGAAACTATATATTGCTTTAAAAAGGAGGAAGCTCTTATGAAAATCGTTATCGCAGGTGGGACTGGCTTTGTAGGGAAAGTGCTAACTAGGCTGTTACAAGATAATGGACACGAAATCATTATTTTAACTCGAAACAAAATCGTGCAAGAAAAAGATATCCAATATGTACAATGGCTTCAGCAGGGTGCACGACCTGAGCAGTTATTAAATACAGTTGATGCATTTGTTAATTTAGCAGGAATTTCTCTAAATAATGGACGTTGGACAAAAAAACAAAAAAAAGCCATTTATACAAGCCGTATGGATGCAACACTTGAAATCGTGAGAATTATGGAGCAACTTACCTCAAAGCCAAAAGTATTAATTAATGCCAGTGCAGTTGGGATTTATCCTACATCTACAATAACAACCTATACAGAAGATTCCATGGACTATGCAACTGATTTTTTAGGTACGACAGTTCAAGATTGGGAAAGACAGGCTAAACGTGCAGAAAAATTAGGAGTACGAGTTGCGCTTGCTCGATTTGGTGTAATTTTAGGACGTGATCAAGGCGCACTTCCTTCAATGCTGCTACCCTATAAAATGCATATTGGAGGCACTATCGGTTCTGGTGAACAATGGCTGTCATGGGTTCATGTGGAGGATGTAGCCCGTGCCATTTATTTCGCTATTACAAATGAGAACATTAAAGGTCCCTTTAATGTCACTGCCCCCCATGCAACTCGCATGAAAGATTTCGGAAAAACAATTGCTATGATAATGGGAAGAAGTCATTGGATGCCTGTACCTAGCATTGCTATGCGTTTAGCACTTGGAGAACAAAGTGTGCTGGTATTAGAAGGGCAACATGTATTACCTGCTGTATTAGAAGAACAGCATTTTACATTTAATTACCCTCATTTAAAAGAAGCACTTCAAGATTTGTTCTAAAAATTGTAGTAGGATAAATTTTAAAAAACAACGCATTCTAATGAAAAAGAAAGGATGCGTTTTTTTATGTGGAAACAACATATAGTTGGAGCAGTGATTGCTACTTTTATTATTGCCGGGGCAATTAGCTTTAATCCGTATTTTGCTTCTGGCTCTGATGAACACAATTGGGGCTTTAAACGAGCAAAAAATGGTGAGCAGGCTGAGGCGGGAGCACAGCTTGATCAGCTACTTGAGAAATATGGTGCTATTTATAAAGGTAAGCCTGATAAAAAAGTTGCTTATTTAACCTTTGATAATGGATATGAAAATGGGTTTACAGAAAGTATTTTGGATACATTGAAGAAGGAAGATGCACCAGCAACTTTCTTTTTAACGGGTCATTATTTAGAAAGTGCCCCCGATTTAGTGAGGCGTATGGTTAAAGATGGTCATACGATTGGCAATCATTCATATGGGCATCCAAACATGGCGAGAATAACACCAGAAACTATGCGTGCGGAATGGAAAAAACTTGACGATAAGCTCCGTGAATTAACAGGGATTGAACGTACAACCTATGCTCGTCCACCTGAAGGTACATTTAATGCAAAATTATTAGAGGTAGGAAATGCTGAAGGCTACCGCCATATTTTTTGGTCTGTTGCCTTTAAGGATTGGATGAGAGATGAACGCCGTGGCGCAGACTATGCATATAATGCTTTAATGGAGCAGCTACACCCTGGTGCTGTCATATTAATGCATACTGTGGCACAGGATAATGCAGAAGCACTTCCTATGTTTATTGCCGAAGCGAAAAAACAAGGATATACATTTTTATCCCTTGACGATTTAGTTTTAGAATATGAAGATTTCCCTGTAGCTTTGCAATCGTCCACTCCTTAGTTATAATGGGATGATATTAAACGAACAGGGACGTGGAATGCTTGACACAGCAAACAACAATGGAAGTGGGACAAAAATTCCCTTTAACAATAAAAAGACTCGGTATTAATGGCGAAGGTGTAGGCTTTTATAAGCGCAATGTTGTATTCGTAAAGGGCGCAATACCCGGCGAAGAAATTACAGCTCAGGTAACGAAAACTCAACGAAATTTTGCCGAGGCAGAAATAATAACGATTCGCAAAGCTTCAAAATATCGCCAGGAGGCACCTTGTCCAGTTTACAATGAATGTGGCGGCTGTCAGCTTCAACATATGACATATGACAAGCAGCTAATGGAAAAGCGTGATATTGTTATCCAAGCATTAGAGCGTTATGCAAAACCCTTAGCTGCAACTGTTGAAGTACGAAAAACGCTTGGGATGGATAATCCTTGGCATTACCGTAATAAAAGTCAATTCCAAGTAAGGAAAGAAGGCAAACGTGTATATGCAGGCTTATTTGCTGAAGGGAGCAACAAGCTACTTAATATTAATGATTGCCTTGTGCAGCACCCAATCACGTCTAAAATAACTGTTGCCACTCGTAAGATTTTACAAAAGCTGAATATTACGATTTACGATGGTCGTACGCTTGATGGTTTAGTGCGTACGATTGTTGTGCGTACAGGAATTCGTACTGGAGAAACGCAGGTTGTGCTTGTTACAACACGTAAAGAAATTCCTCATTTAGCTGAGCTTATTTCACGTATAAAAAAAATCGACCCAAGTATTGTGTCCATTGCACAAAATATTAATCGTGAGAAAACATCGCTTATTTTTGGTGATGAAACGAATGTTCTTGATGGCAAGGAAACAATCCATGAGGAGCTTGGCGAATTAGCCTTTGACTTATCTGCACGCGCCTTTTTCCAGTTGAATCCAACACAGACAGTACATCTATATGATGAAATCAAAAAAGCCGCTGCATTAACAGGCAAAGAAACAGTGGTGGATGCTTACTGTGGCGTTGGGACAATTGGTTTATGGCTAGCAGACAAAGCTAAAGAAGTTCGTGGAATGGATGTTATTCCTGAAAGTATTCAGGATGCACGCAAAAATGCACGTAACCACGGCTTCAAGCATACAAAATATGCAGTCGGTACAGCAGAAAGCGTCTTAGCAAAATGGCGTAAGGAAGGCTTTACACCAGATGTAATTACAGTAGATCCACCTCGCACAGGACTTGCACCTGAATTTATCCGTACTGTATTGAAGCTAAAACCGAAGCGCTTTGTCTATACATCGTGTAATCCATCAACTTTGGCGAAGGATTTAAACGAATTATCGAAAATTTATGATGTTAAGTATATTCAGCCAGTGGATATGTTTGCACAAACGGCACAGGTGGAATGTGTTTGCAACATGGTTTTAAAACCCGAATACCAAAAATGAGATTGTAATGTTTAGCAATAATTACAAGACCACTTCAATAATAGAGGTCTTGTTTTTTTATTCTCTTCTATTCTTTAAGTTCGTTTTCATCGCCCACTTCCTCAAAATTTTAACAACAATTTTTGGGTAGAAGCAGAATCAAATTATACTACTGAAAATTAAAATAAGTAATTGCGTTTGTGTGCTCCTTATGGAGAATGGAATCAATCGCTAAAACATTACTGATAACAAATGTACATTTAGCATGTCTTGGAAAACAAAGTGCTTGAAACGAATTTTAATCCATATACATCATATTTACAAATTGATTACGCAGCATTGCTTTAACTAATTGTTCTTTCATCCCTCTACACTCCCTTTTTCAAGAACAAACGTACGCATTTTATCAAGTGGTAATTCTGAGCAAAAAAAAGACCAGGTGCTCATTTTTAAAATGCCCCTGGTACATTCTATTTCGAAACTTTATTTAATTTTGGGGTCACGTCAGATTTATGCGGATTTACAACGTTAAAAAATAGGTCGCATAAAACTTCTTTCATAACTTAAAATGCATTTATTATCTTCTGCAAACTTGAATGCAGCTTGACATTCTTCATCTAATGCCATTTTATCTCGGTACTCTTCATATGCTGCTAAACTTGGAAAAGTGAATAAGGCATAAGCAATATTATTAGCCCCCTCATGCGGAAGGAAATAACCATGATGTGTTCCACCCAGTTTATTTACAAGAGGAATCCACATTTTACCGTATTCTTCAAACTCTTTTGCTTTATAAGGGTCAATAATATATTTCAAATAACAAGTAACCATATTATGCCTCCTAAACATTTTTTTGAATTATATCACATACTTTAACTCCTTTGCACCGAGAATTGTAGTATAAATCGTTACCAAAGTGTCGTTTTGGAAGAATATTTACTTAACGTTGTAAATCCACATTTTTCTGAAGCTACCCTATTTTGTGTAAAGCATGTTCTATTTCTTCCAATTTCATGGAAAAATATTTTGTATAGGTTTAAATCGATCTATTTTGCTTCTGACGTAATGATGTAACTACCACAGTTTTAAAGCTTTAACCACGCTTCATTCACCCTAATATTTACCATTATCCTTTTAATTATAAATATACCAAAAATATAAATAGAAAATGCCCAAGTACTCAATTCAGGTGGAATGTGTGGCAAAGCTTGTGTTGAAAAATAAGTAAAAAGGACGTCTCAGAAGTTAGAGACGTCCTTTTTTTGATGCACAGCTCAAGCTGCCTGGTGGATGATGGATGGTCCAGAAAAATCAACACCTTAACCAATAACCCAGGATTTAAAAGATTTTTATGCGTTAAATTTTTATCTTTGATTAAAAAAAACTTTGAAACGTGAACTTTGTGCTTTTAATTTTAACCTTTGAACTTTTATTTTAGATTGTTTAAAGTTCCTTTGTAATAAGACATGTTTAAGGTTTTAACTCGCACACATGCCTTGAAGCGCGAGCGATTTTTCGTTTTCCATTTTCGCTAGACCATGCATATTTCATTAAGCTTGCACTTCAATAAATGTCGTGGCATTTGATTCTGATAACACAGCGTCTACCTCTGACTCAAATTCCTCAATTCTACTACTTAATGCTTCAATTTTCTTTTTAACATTCATCGGATCAATTAACTCGAATTCGTTTCTTTTCATAAATGTCTCAGTATGTAATTTAACCTCTTCTGGAGATTGTTTATCTTTATTACCTAAAATATTGATTAAATATGTTTCAAGCTTTGCAGGCAACGCATCATTTTCTTTAGCTACCATATTGATTGCTGAACGGTATTGCTGCTGCATAGCTTCTAATAATTTCTTTTCAAAATGAATGGACTGTTTGCGTTCTATTGCCTCTGCGACAGTCATTTCTTCTTTCCCTACAGTCACCGTTGTTCTAGCATTGGATTCTACAACTAACGATTTAATACGGTTGCGATAGTCAATTAAACCGACTACTTTATCGTATGAGGATTGCATCTGTTTTTCATATTCTTGAATCTCAACACCATTAATTTTGCTATTACTTTTACGATTAGCTAAAACTGTACTAACTTCATTTGTTGCTGCTTCTATACGATGATTGAGCATCTTTAATTCTGTTAATGCACGGTGAATGGATAACTTTTTATATTCAGTCATGTTTTATTCTCCCCATAATTTGTAATCTAAACGCAATGTTCTTCTATTATATCCAGTTAGCTATTTAAAGTACAAATATTACCTATAATAATAGTATTTGATTTTATGATTCCTTATCTGTATAATATCAAACTAGGTGCCAAACCTAAGTGATAGGGACGGAACATCCTTATCACGCAAAAAACGCCAATACAGCACGGATTTGCTGGGCGTTTTTTGTTTTATGAGCGGGAAGATGAGCCCCGCTCTTTTTCTTTGAAAGTTTCCTCTTCCTGATTTTTACCTACATTGTCGCGGATTGTTTATTTTTATTTCCACCAAATAGCATTAACACGATTGATACCACAAGTAATAGCATTGAAACTAATAATAAGAAGCTATAATTTTTTACATATTCTATATACACCCCGCCAAGAAACGGTCCTGTTAAACTTCCAATACTTAGAGCAATACCACACAATAGATTTCCAGTTGGCAGTAATTCCTTCGGTGTTAAATCAGCCATATATGTGATTCCTAATGAAAACATTGAGCCTACCAATGTACCTGTAAAGAAAAATGCGATGGCTACTGCAATTTGTGAATGCTCTAAAAAGCTAGCAATTGCAAAAATAATAGCTCCGCCAAAAGAACCTATCATCAATACCTTTCGACGCCCAACTTTATCTCCTATCGCTCCAAGAGGCACCTGTGTTAAAATTCCTCCGAAAGTAAAGACAGATAAAATAATAGGAATCATTCCAACCTCAAAACCTTTACGTAAAGCATAGACTGGAAATAAAGCATTTAAAGACGATTCTAAAAACCCATAAACAAATGGACCTAAAAACGCAATCCACCCAAAAATAAAGGCCATTTTATAACGCTGCCAGCCTCTTGCATGTAAATCACCCGTTAAACGCTCAGGCTTTTCATTTTTCAATAAAAATACAAACGACCATGCCAATAAGCACAGAATCGAGGAGACTATAAACGGCAATGCTTCTGTAATTTGAATAAGCTTTACCATTAACGGTCCTACTGCAAAACCTGTACTAAAGGATAAGCCGTAAATGGCCATACCCTTCCCTAAGCTTTTATGATCTGCTGTGCTAGTAATCCACGTTTGTGTCGCATAGTGTAATGCATGATCCCCTACCCCAATGAGTAAACGAAGAATAAACCAAAAGGTCACACTTTTCCATAGAGGAAATGCGAGAAGAGATACAAACACTAATGCCCCACCTATTAAAATAATTGGTTTATAGCCCCATTTTCTTAAAGGTTGCTCAATAAACGGGGAGATTAATAAAGTTCCTATGTATAAACCTGTTGCATTCAATCCATTCAATGCAGAGGATACACCATCCCGCTCGAAAATAATTGAAATTAGTGGTAATAGCATCCCTTGTGAAAAGCCGGAAATTGATACAATTAACACTAGAATGGCAAATCTTTTTTTGCTGTAATCTGAGAAGTACGTCATCTTTTCCTCCAACATCAAGTCATTCTTCCAAAGAACAGCATACCAAAAAGCCTTAGCGCTCACCACATGTGATTTTACGCTAAGGCTTAACGAATACTTATTTTCATTTAATTGTATAAACACGAATTTCAGCATTTACTTTCGCCGAGAACTTGTTTAAACTCCCTCCTTTTCGAGTTAGAGTTCGTAAGATTTTTGATAATCAGCTCCTTTACGATTTCTTAATACAACTTTAACACAGGTAATCAATATTGTAAATATTCTGTCTATTGTTTTTTAAAAATTAATCGTTAAGTCCTAGGTGTTTACCTAAACATTGAAATTTAGACCTAATTCAGCTACGATAAAGGTGATGAAATGAGGTGTACGAATGTCTAAGCCAATTACTGATAAAAAGCAGCAAGTAAATTACTTAAGAGAACGTCTTGAAATATTTTTAGAAGTATTAGATGCAATTGATCCTGAAACAACTGAATTAGAGGACATTGATCGTTTAATAGAAATGATGGATGATTTAGAAGACAAAATGGAGCAGTTTAACGCTCGTGAACAATAGTTGAAAAAGAGTTTGGGCAAAAAGCGCGAAAAATCAACGTTTGATTCCTCGCGCTTTTTAAGATTTTGATCAGTTTTGCTAGCCTGTCTAATGACAGTCCCAGTTATACAAAACCTTACTAAAATCCTTGTTTTGAAGCTCTTCCTCAGTAATGAAAAAATTCGCTACACCACAATCGCCCCACATTATATGGTCACCGACACTATCAATTTGTAGTAGCAAAACAGTAGATTGTTGGTGATCCCCGTATGCTCTTGGATCATCCTGTGTAAAAAATGGATAGCCGCCAATTTTATGACCATCACCTGATAATGCTTCGTAAAAAGCATCCTCTAGAGCATCATCTTCCATATTATCTAAAATGCTTGCATAATGATCATTACTTCTAAAATCATCTATTGATAAAGGTTCATATGATGCCTCAAAGGACAACGCCATCTCCTTCTCAACAGGAAAATACATTTCATCCTTTTCCGCTTCAATAAACGAAAAATCTTGAATTAATTGTGATGCATCATCAACGATACGTTCATGATAAAGAACACGAAACCCCTTTTGGTTTTGAGCATTACCAAAGTCCAATCCGAATACATCGTCAAAGGAATCAATATAAAACTGTATAATCCCCTCTTCAGGGAATTTTGATAAATGATTAGGTACTTCTTTAAAATTAATTTGCGCTAGTAATTTTAATGGTTGTCCAGATGAATTTTTAGGATACTCCATTGACAATGGAAAATATGGATCACCAGCAAACTTACTTTCAAATAACGATGTTTTCCGCACTGTTGTTTCAATATTTATAACCGACTGTAATGTTTCCTCTATAGTTTTTCGGTATACTTCAAATGCTTCAGGTAACATAAGAACGCTCTTTTCAGACATATTATTCCCTCCTAAAGTAGATTTACCCTCATTATAGAACAAACGTTCCTTTTTATCAATGATTTCCAAAGGAAAAGTATTCTAGGTTGGATGCATATAAATAACCTGCTTCATATAGTTGGGATTTTATTAGAGGCTCGGATTTTTTGACCAAGCTCTTTGGGTTTAGGATCACCTTCGTCCTTTTTTTGATCAGGTTATTAAGGTTTTTGATCACCTTCACGCTCTTTTTGATCAGGTCCTATACTTTTTGATCACCTTTACACTCTTTTTGATCAGGTCCTACAGGTTTTTGATCGCCTTTACACTCTTTTTGATCAGGTTCTACACTTTTTTGATCACCTTTATCCTCTTTTTGATCAGGTCCTTTAGGTTTTTGATCGCCTTTACACTCTTTTTGATCAGGTCCTACACTTTTTTGATCACCTTTACCCTCTTTTTGATCAGGTCCTACACTTTTTTGATCGCCTTTACACTCTTTTTGATCAGGTTCTACACTTTTTGATCACCTTCACACTTTTTTCGATCAGGTCCTACACTTTTTTGATCACCTTCACGCTCTTTTTGATCAAGTCCTACGCTTTTTTGATCACCTTCACACTCTTTTTGATCAGGTTCTACACTTTTTGATCACCTTTACACTCTTTTTGATCAGGTCCTACACTTTTTGATCACCTTCACACTCTTTTTGATCAGGTTCTACACTTTTTGATCACCTTCACACTTTTTTCGATCAGGTCCTACGCTTTTTTGATCACCTTCACACTCTTTTTGATCAGGTCCTACACTTTTTGATCACCTTTACCCTCTTTTTGATCAGGTCCTACACTTTTTTGATCACCTTTACACTCTTTTTAATCAGGTCCTACACTTTTTTAATCACCTTCATACTCTTTTCAATTAGATGCTATCACCTTTTACCTTTCAATAATTTGGAAGAACACCCTTTAATTCCGACCTCCAAAAGATGGGCTCTTTTTTTCAGTAGTTGAAAAGAGTATAATGTAACGTGGAAATAATTAAATTTTCTATGGGGGGCAATACAAAAATGAATGTACAAACTTTGGAGAAAAGTCTATACAATTTAATTACTGAAACATCTACGAACCTACCGAAAGACGTGCGTCGTGCTATTAAAAAAGCAAAAGATGCTGAAAATGCTGGCACGCGTGCTGCAATGAGCTTAGACACAATTGCAAATAATATTGTTATGGCAGAAGATAATGTATCACCTATCTGTCAAGATACAGGTCTGCCAACATTTAAAGTCTACACTCCTGTAGGCGTTAATCAATTAGAAATTAAGGCTGCTATCAAAAAAGCAATCAACGATACATCAGCTGATGCAAAATTACGTCCTAATGCAGTTGATTCATTAACTGGTGCAAATAGTGGTAATAACCTTGGAGAAGGTTTACCTGTTATTAAATTTGAACAATGGGAAAATGACTATATTACGATTAAATTAATTCTTAAAGGTGGCGGCTGTGAAAACAAAAATATCCAATACAGCCTACCTTGTGAACTAGATGGTCTTGGCCGTGCTGGTCGTGACTTAGATGGTATTCGTAAATGTATCCTGCACTCTGTATACCAAGCTCAAGGTCAAGGCTGTTCAGCTGGCTTCATCGGTGTAGGAATTGGTGGAGATCGCTCTTCTGGTTACGACTTAGCGAAAGAACAATTATTCCGTCATGTGGAAGATACAAATCCAAATGCAGATCTTGCTAAATTAGAAGAATATGTAGTAAAAACAGCTAACACATTTGGTATTGGCACAATGGGCTTTGGTGGAGAAGCAACATTACTTGGCTGTAAAATCGGGGTTATGCACCGTATTCCTGCATCATTCTACGTATCAGTAGCTTATAACTGTTGGGCTTATCGTCGTATGGCTGTGGACATTGACCCACAAACTGGAGAAATCACTAATTGGCACTATCAAGAAGGCGAAAAAATTACATTTAAAGATGAAGTTGCCGCAACGACAGAAGATACGACTACAGATGTAGTTGAACTTACTGCACCGATTACAGAGGAGCAAATCCGTACTCTAAAAGTTGGAGATGTTGTATCTATTACTGGTCGTATGTATACAGGCCGTGATGCGATTCACCATCATTTAATGAGCCATGATGCACCTGTTGATTTAAATGGACAGGTTATTTATCACTGTGGTCCTGTTATGGCTAAAGACGAAGAAGGCAACTGGACAGTAAAAGCTGCTGGTCCAACTACTTCTATTCGTGAGGAGCCATATCAAGGTGACATCATGAAAAAATTCGGTATCCGTGCTGTTATTGGTAAGGGTGGTATGGGACCAAAAACACTTGCTGCATTACAAGAGCATGGTGGCGTATACTTAAACGCTATCGGTGGAGCAGCTCAATACTACGCTGACTGCATTAAAGGTGTAGACGGTGTTGATTTAATGGAATTTGGTGTACCAGAAGCAATGTGGCACTTAAATGTAGAGAAATTCACAGCTGTAGTCACAATGGACTCTCATGGTAACTCTTTACATGCCGATGTAGATAAATCATCTTTAGAAAAACTAGCTATGCACGCAGAAAGAGTATTCTAATAATTAAGTAAAGCATCCGCTATGTAAAAAATAACATCATATATTTTCTGAGTGCAGTATTACTAATTTTACTGCACCAATTTGAAAGGCACAGAATATTCCTAGTGAATGGACTGTGCTTTTTGTATGTTTAAAAACTTCACATCATTATTATTGCCCCTCGGAAATCCATCTTAAAAAACTTTTGGCTTTCTTTTTCCAGAAACCTTTGTTATAATAATTCTAAATTAAAAAGAAGTTAAATGAAATTGTTTTTCATTTAAAAACTTCACAAAAACATTATATTATAAGGTTTTTGATATTGATTTTCATTATCAGGAGGGATAAAGTTGGAATATTCTAATCGAGAAAATATAAATTTAATTGAGAAAATAAAAGAGCATGCTGAATTACTTGCTGCCCTTATTGCAGGCTTGTTTATCCTACTAGCATGGCGTTTAGATACTAGCGGGCAAACTACAGCATCAGTACTTTTATATATTGTTGCATTTTGTGTTGGCGGATTTGCTAAAGCAAAAGAAGGTATTGAAGAAACAATCGAAGATAAGAAATTAAATGTTGAATTACTAATGGTGTTAGCAGCAATTGGTTCAGCAGCAATTGGTTATTGGACTGAAGGCGCCATTCTTATTTTCATTTTCGCAGTAAGTGGTGCTCTCGAAACATATGCAATGAATAAAAGTAATCGTGAAATATCAGCACTTATGAATTTACAACCTGAGGAGGCTTGGCTAGTACGCGGTGGCTTTGAACCAATGAAGGTTGCCGTTTCTACTTTACAAATCGGAGATCATCTACTTGTAAAACCTGGTGAACGTGTACCAGCGGACGGTATCATATTTAAAGGGCAATCTTCTATTGACGAATCAGCTATTAGTGGCGAACCTCTTCCAGTGGCAAAACGTAATGGTGATGAAGTATTTGCAGGTACAGTTAACTTAAATGGTGCGATTACCATGGAAATGACAAAGCCAAATTCAGAAACATTGTTCCAAAAAATTATTCAGCTTGTACAAAGTGCTCAAAGTGAGAAATCTCCTTCTCAACAGTTTATTGAAAAATTTGAGGGTACTTACGTAAAGTTCGTTTTACTCAGTGTTGCGTTAATGATGTTCCTACCACACTTTTTGCTTGAGTGGGACTGGACAACAACGTTCTACCGTGCAATGGTACTATTAGTAGTTGCATCACCATGTGCTCTTGTAGCATCTATTATGCCTGCTACTTTAGCAGCTATTTCAAATGGTGCCAAAAACGGCATACTATTTAAAGGCGGCTTACATTTAGAGCATTTAAGTGTATTACGTGCAATAGCAGTCGATAAAACAGGCACATTAACACAGGGAAAACCAGTTGTGACTGACTTTATTGTTCGTAAAGGAATAGATAGAGAAGCAGCATTGTCTATCCTAGCAGGGATTGAATCGCAATCAAATCATCCGCTAGCACAAGCAATCACTTCCTTTGCTAAAGCTGAGGAAGTAACTGTTTTTTCTCAGGTCACTATTAAAGATATTCCAGGTTGGGGTATAAAGGGTTACGTAAATGATATGGAGTATCTTGTTGGGAAACCTGATTTTGTGGGGGCAGAAGAGGCTAATTCCTTCGCAGATAGTGCTGCAGCAAAATTAGCAACAGAGGGTAAAACCGTTATTTTCATTCGTGATAAAGACGGTATTGTCGCATTAACAGCCCTTAAGGATACTGTTCGTGATGAGGCAAAGAAAGCTGTCACATTACTTAAAGAGCTTGGTATTAATGTTATCATGCTAACAGGAGACAACGAGAAAACTGCCAAGGCTATTGCTAAAGAATCGGGTGTTACAGAATACGTTGCAGAATGTCTTCCTGAAACAAAAGTTACTGAGATGAAACGACTACTTTCGCAACATCAATTTGTAGGAATGGTTGGAGATGGGATTAATGATGCGCCAGCATTAGCAACAGCAACTACTGGTATCGCAATGGGAGAAGGCACGGATGTAGCCTTGGAAACTGCAGATGTTGTCCTTATGAAAAACGATTTATCAAAAATTGCCTATGCAGTACGCTTATCACGTAAAATGCAACGTATCGTCAAACAAAACATCTTCTTCTCTATTGGTATTATCGTATTATTAATTGCCTCAAACTTTCTACAAGTTGTCGATTTACCATTAGGTGTAATTGGACATGAGGGTAGTACTATTTTAGTTATTCTAAATGGCTTACGCATGCTTAATAAAAATATTTAAACAAACAGCCTCGTATCACAAAAAGTGATCATGAGGCTGTTTTATTTCTAGCTATCCATTAGTGTATTTTGTTTAAGATCTTCCTTTTGTAAAGCCTTTTTCTGCATCGTCGCATTGAGAACGCCGCCAAAAATTAAAATAATACCTGTGAAATATAACCAGAGCATTAAAATAATAACTCCACCAATACTTCCATATGTAGCAGAATAATTTGCAAAATTACTAATATAAAACGAGAAAGCATACGTTACAGCTAACCAAGCAAAGGTTGAAAACAGAGCTCCCGGCCAAACGCCCATTAACTTCAATCTTGGATTTGTATTTGGAACAAATCTATAAATCGCCATTAATACAAGAAAAATTAATAGTGGCGGCATCGACCAGCGTAACCTCTGCCATATTATTTCAAACTGCTCCTCAATACCGACAATGGAAAACAAGAAATGACCAATTTGTTGTCCAAATACAGGTAATAAAAGTGCAACAGCAAATACTAAAACAAGGGCTATAGTGAAAACAAGAGACAATCCTCGATCCAATATACCCGCCCTACTCTCCTTCGTATCATAAGCCTTATTTAAGGCTCTAATTAATGCATTAATGCCTTTTGATGCAGACCATATTGTACCCAATACCCCAATGGACAATAAACTACTATTACGATTATTTAAAATTTCGTTTAATGTATTCTCGATAAGTCTATATACTTCATCTGGCATGACATTTACTAAAAACGAATAGACCTGCGTCGTCTCTAAATTTAAATACGGTAGTAAAGTGACTAAAAAAATCAGTAGTGGGAAGAAAGATAGTAAAAAGAAATAAGCCAACTGGGCAGCAAGAGCCGATATATCAACCCGTTGTAAGCGTAGTATTAAATCTTGCAGAAAGCCTTTTGAGGTCGTTACATCTACAGTACCCTCATCAGGCATAACAAATGATTTCACCACACCAAATGCTGTATGCATGGATGTTTTATTCTTTTCCATACAATTCCCCTCCTATCGGACAAACTATTCTTTATGAGGTAGAGAAAAGGCTGATTTTGTATCATTTATCATTTCCTGAATCGTGGAAGGGAGTTCTTTGAATTCATCCACTTTTTCAGCAATTGTGTTGACATTTTCTGATACACTTTCACAAAGTACTTTAGCTGCCAATACTTTTTCCTCAACTAGAACCTGTAATTCATCACGATTAGTCGCATAATACGAAATCGCATCCTTCATCTTTTGTGTTGAAGCTATTGTTTTTTCGCGAGTAGTACGATCAAGCATACTTAAAGCAGCACCAACTACAGCGCCTGTTACAACAGAAATTAATAATTTACTTTGACCCATAATAAAAACCCCCTGCGTTTGTGTAAATGTATATTCCCTAAAATTTTATCATTAAACAATAAACGAGCTCATTACCATTACTTAGGATTGATTTTTCGTTCCCACTACAAAGAAGTATTCAGAATATTTTTTATACACGTTGTACATTTAACCTAAATTTTGATAATGAGCCAATAACGACTTACTGCCCTTATTCTACCCAATAACAGTCTATTTTTAAAGCAATGCCCAAATACAGTGTTGACATTTTTTTTATTCAATGAAATGATATGTGCGAGGATGACGAAAGGAAGGTTTCAAAAAAATGGATTTATCAGTACCGTCAAAAGAGAACGTTATTTATATGGTTGACCAAATGAAAGACAAGCTACGAATGGTAAATGTTGATGCCATGAAATCGGAAAATTTTGATGAAGCAAATTATGAAGACTTAGTTTATTTATACGAAATGGTGATGAAACGAGAATCATTTAGCCCAAGTGAGATGCAGGCCATTGTTGCAGAATTAGGGTCATTACGCAAATAATAATTATTAGAGAAAAAGCTATTAGCAGGGGCAAAAGCCTTTGCTAATAGCTTTTTTCTATTGTGTACTTTTTGCTTCTGAACCATCCTCAGTAACAAATGGTAATATTAATACTTCAACTCGGCGGTTTTTCGCACGCCCTTCTGCAGTATCGTTTGGCGCGATAGCACGGTTTTCGCCGTAGCCTTTAAAACTGAAGTTTATAGGATCTAACTTCGAATTGCTAATCAATAAAATATTAAGGAAGTTTATTGCTCGCATTCCCGATAATTCAAAGTTAGACGAGAAGGCAGGTCCAGCTGGAACATTATCAGTATGACCAGTAATAACTATATTACGAGCAGGATCCGATACTAATACGTCCGCAAGCTCCTTCGCAATTGTTTTATATTCTGGTTTAATGGTTGCTTTACCTGAATCGAATAGAATACTATCACGAATTGTTACTAGTAAACCTTCATCTGTCATTTCTGTTGCAAATTGACCTTCCATCTCATGAACAGCAATAAAATTTTCAACACTCTCTTTAATTTCTGCTAGCTCCTGCTGATCCTTTAAATAGGCTGAATTTTGCTGTGATTGTTGTGGCGTTTTATCACTTTCTGCATTCGGAGTTTGTACTGGCGAAGGCTGCTCTAAAAAGCTTGTGCCACCATCGAATACTTGATTAAAAACCGCTGACATTCTTTGCAATTTCTCTTGATCTACGGAACTAGA
This sequence comes from Lysinibacillus sp. NPDC047702, assembly GCF_050272555.1. NCBI lineage: Bacteria > Bacillati > Bacillota > Bacilli > Caryophanales > Bacillaceae > Lysinibacillus > Lysinibacillus sp. NPDC047702. The sequence continues at coordinate 29,304 of NZ_JBNNMG010000014.1, forward strand.
TGCAAATAGTATAATAAACACAGCTAATAGCAATGTTAAAATATCTGCATATGGTACTAGCCAGGACTCATCAATATGCTCATCATGCTTTTTTTTCTTAGCTTTCTTTGCCAAGGCCACCCGCCCCGCTTTCACCCGAAATTTGACGACGTTCTTCCATCGTTAAATAAGAAGCTAGTTTTTGTTCAATAACACGTGGAGCCTCCCCTTCTAAAACCGAAAGAATCCCCTCAATCATCATTCTTTTTTGCTTAACTTCTATAGCAGATTTACGTTTAAGCTTATTTGCAAATGGATGCCATAAAACATAACCTGTAAAGATACCTAATAATGTTGCCATGAAGGCAGCGGAAATAGCGTGCCCCAATTTTTCGATATCATTCATATCTGCTAATGCGGCAATTAACCCTACTACCGCACCAAGTACCCCTAAAGTCGGAGCATATGTACCTGCTTGAGTAAAGATTGCGGAACCACTAGCATGACGATCTTCCATTGCCTCAACCTCTTCCGTTAAAACATCACGGATATAGTCAGCATTTTGTCCATCAATCGCTAATGTAAGACCATTTTTCAAAAATGGATCTTCAATTTCTGAAGCCTTACTTTCAAGTGCTAGTAATCCTTCACGTCGAGCTAAATCTGCCCATTGTGAAAACATCTTAATAATTTCTATATCATCCGCTAATTTAGTTTCTTTAAAAAGAATTTTAAATAGCTTTGGTACTCGCTTCAATTCCTTCATAGGGAAGGCGATTGTTACAGCGGAAATAGTACCGAAGATGATAATTAGAATGGCTGCTGGGTTATAAAATGCACCTAAGCTTACTCCTTTTAGCACCATCCCTGTTAATAGCGCTATAAACGCAAGTATTAACCCTACAATCGACGATATATCCATTCTAGAACCTCCAAATCTACTATTAATGTTTTTTTCGTCTTTTTTCCATATTTTTAAATATATTATATAGTATAAATGTATTTCACTAATTTTTCGATGTAATAAATGCTTTTTATTCACTTTAAGGTCATATTTGATTATATTGAATTAAGAATAGTACACTAAATTGTTTTTATTAGGAAGGAGTTAAGAATTTGTTATTATCTTTTGACACAAAATTACTAAAATATGCCGAATTAGCTGTGAAAGTAGGAGTAAATATCCAAAAAAAACAGTACCTCTATATAAGCTGTTCGACCGATAATTTAAAACTAGCACAAATTATTACTAAATTATCCTATGAAAATGGTGCAAAACAGGTATTTGTAGATTTATCTGACGATGAACTTGTACGTACTCGATACGAAAAAGCCCCAAAAGACTCATTTGATTTTTTCCCACCGTGGAAGGTACAGGAGCGCGAATGGCTTGCTGAGAATGGGGCTGCCTTTTTAAGCATTACTTCGCAAAATCCTGATTTACTAAAGGGCATTGAGCAGGAAAAAATTATGGCTTTCCAAAAAGCCTCAGGAAAAGCATTAGCTAATTATTATAGTTGGTTACAGGCAGATAAATTCAGTTGGACAGTTATTGCCGCTCCATCAGAACAATGGGCAGCAAAGGTATTTCCAAATTTGCCAGAAGATCAACAAATGAATGCTTTATGGGAAGCTATATTTGAGGCTACACGTATAAATCTCGAAAATCCAGTTGCTGCTTGGCTAGAGCATGACCAGCAATTACATAGCAAAGCTGATTATTTAACTAGCAAACAATATAAAGCGTTGCACTATTTGGCACCTGGCACAGATTTGACGATTGAATTACCGTCAAAACATATATGGACTGGCGGAAGTAGCGCAAACGTACAAGGGCAAACATTTATGGCTAATATGCCGACTGAAGAAATCTTTACCGCACCACTTAAAACAGGTGTTAACGGCTATGTATCAAGCACTAAGCCTTTGAGCTATGGTGGAAATATTATTAATAATTTCAAGCTAACATTTAAGGATGGTCGAATTGTTGATATAGTAGCTGAGCAAGGACAAGAAATTTTAACCTCTCTAATCGAAACAGATGAGGGGGCACATTATCTTGGTGAAATAGCATTAGTTGCACACAAATCACCTATTTCGCAATCTGGTTTATTATTTTACAATACATTATTCGATGAAAATGCCTCTAATCATTTAGCTCTAGGTAATGCCTATGCCTTTTGCATTGAAGGTGGCAAAGAGATGTCCTCTGAAGAACTACTTGCAAAGGGACTGAATCATAGTTTGACACATGTGGACTTTATGATTGGTTCTGAGCAAATGAATATAGACGGCATTACAAAAGATGACCAAACAGAACCTATTTTCCGCAATGGGAATTGGGCAATTTAAATAATTCATTCCTACTAATTTTCTTCTAGGTAAGGTATGTTATTGATGTCATAAATTATCCTTAGATTTTCCTAGTAACCTATTGTATAATTAATTTAGATAATATACTTGATTATTTTTAGTAAGGAGGAACTTTTATCATGTTTTTAACGACTGTCCTAGGCTTTTCAGCCGTTCTATTAATTGCTACGGCATTCTTCATCCACTATCTACAAGTTGGTTTAGATTCTAAATCTTCAGTCACTGTAGATCCAAAACCAAAAGAAAAATATTAATATTATTGAAAAACAGCTGCTTTCTAGTAGCTGTTTTTTTATGAACTTTCTTTCGATTCGCTAAATAATTTACTAAACTTCTTTCTTTTTCGTAAAAATTGCGTGAATATTGTCATTATTATTTGCATATTTAAAGTTTTGCTCTAAAATATTTTTGTAGGGAAGGGAGCAAACTTTCATGACAATGTTACAAGATATTCTGAAGTTTAATGTAGATTTCGTTCAAGAAAAAAAATATGAGCCTTTTATTACAACTAAGTATCCTGATAAACGCATCGTTGTTTTATCATGTATGGATACTCGTCTTGTAGAGCTATTACCTAAAGCGATGAATTTACGTAATGGTGATGTAAAAATTGTTAAAAGTGCTGGCGCATTAGTAAGTCATCCTTTTGGTGCAATTATGCGTAGTCTACTTGTAGCAGTTTATGAGCTGCAAGCAGATGAGGTGTATGTTGTTGGCCATTACGACTGTGGTATGAGCGCAGTCGATCCTGAAGCAATGCTTAGCAAAATGGTGGATCGTGGAATTAATCCAGAGACTATCAAGATGATGGAATACTCTGGTCTAGATTTAAAGGAATTTTTACGTGGCTTTGGCGACGTTGCGACAAGTGTAAAGAAAAGTGTTGATACTATTCGCAATCACCCATTAATGGTGAAGGATGTTCCTGTCCATGGATTAGTCATTGATCCAAATACAGGCCGTCTTGATTTAATCGAAGATGGCAGTTATTATCAAGGCTAAACACCATTTTTATACTCTGCCAAAACTTTGAGACAAAAGATCAACAGTCAATGCAGATAGAAAGAGTCTATCCTTCATTGTTTGAAAGATAGACCCTTCTTTTATTCATCCTCTAAACAGGCATACATGTAATGATCTACCCATTGACCATTGATATACAAAAGCTTTCTTAACAATCCCTCACGCTGAAATCCTGATTTTTCTAATACTCGAATAGAAGCACTATTTTGCGTTGAAACATAGGCCTCTACACGATGTAAGCCTACTTGCTCAAACGCAAAACGCACGACCATTTTCACAGCCTCTGTTACAATCCCTTTCCCAATATAAATCTCATCCATCGCATAGCCGACAAAAGCACTTGAGTAAGGTAATCGTTTGACTGCGTAAAGCGCAATATGCCCAATTAGATTATTAGTTCCTGGCTCATAAATACCAAAAGTAAATTCCCTTTTCGAGTCCATTAAGTATAGGCTTTCTTGAATTTTTTTGTATTGGGCATCAACTGTATAATATTCCGGTCGTTGTAATGGCTCGTATGTAGACCAAAAGTATTTATTACGGCTTACGAGACCAGTTAAACTTTGTGCATCTTTTTCTTGGAATGTGCGAATGTAGCATTTCTCTCCTTGAATTGATACCACATTTCCACCCTTTTTCCTTATTAAATTCCAAATTTTAAGCACCATTTTTCCACACTAGCCTTCCGATAATTGTCTTACTTGTTACTTGCTTCACCCAAAAATCAGTTAGTCACTTTATTGTATGTAAAAAAAGATGCTGCTACAACTAAAACAGCTCGTCTTGTTTGCACAGCATCTTACAATTATTATTTTGTTTTTTTCTTCTTCGAATTATCATTTAGTACTTCAAGGTTTGGTGATTCCTCATCCTCTAACTGAGCCTTATCTAAAACATTTGTTAAATGAAGCCCGCGCCTTTGTGCTTCCCGTTCAATATGCGCTATTGTTTCTTGCAGTACCTGCACACGTGCATATTTTTTATCGTCCCCTGCAACTAGAATCCATGGCGCATTCTTTTTGTCTGTTTTCTCAAACATATCATTTGCTGCTTCTACATACTTAGGTGTTTTCTCACGATTACGCCAATCTTCCTCTGTTAACTTCCAAGCCTTATAAGGGTTTTGCTCACGTTCAGTAAAACGTTTGAGCTGCTCTTCATCTGAGACATGGAGCCAAAACTTGATGATTATGTAATCCCCTGCAGTTAAGATCTTTTCAAAGTTATTAATCTCCTCAAAAGCTCGTGACCATTCATCCTTTGTTGCAAATCCTTCAATACGTTCCACTAAAACTCGTCCATACCATGAACGATCGAAAATAGCTATTTGTCCATGTTGTGGAAGCTTTCTCCAAAATCGTTGTAAATAGTTGTAGCGCAGTTCATGGGGCTGAGGTGCAGAAATTGGATGTACCACATAGCCTCGCGGATCAACACGTTCAATTAAACGTTTGATGGCCCCTCCCTTACCTGCTGCATCCATACCTTCAAATACTAATATTAGCCCAATTTTATTTTTTAATAAAAATTGCTGTGCATTTAACATTTCATATTGGAGTACTTTTAATTTCTTTTTATACATTTTTTTATCTAGTTCAATAGATAAATCTAAATCTGTTAAATTTTGAGCCATTAAAACTTCACTCCTTCTATTTGGATTATTCCTATTGTACTAAAGAATCATTTAGATGCCTATACAAATGGTAAATTGTAGATAGTTTATATGAAACAACGCGATACATTATTGGGAATTTCCGTTATAATGGAAAGAGTGCAGTCCTATACTTAATTGTCTTTTCCCTATACAATTTAATACGAAGGGAGAGGAAAACATGCCTCAATTTATTTTGATGACAATCACTTATATTGTCTCAGTCATCCTAACCTTTTCATCCTTTTTCATGAAAATAAATGGTCAATCTTCGTTAGACATCTCTAATCGTTTTCCTGTTGTATTTGCACCTTTTAATGTCAGTCATGTAATTTGGATCGTCATTTACATGTTACTTGGTTTTTGGTTAGTCATGAATTTTAAAAAGACAACAATTAAACAGACTGTTCTTTTTAGCAGCATATGTATATTGCAGATAATCACGATAGTCGTTTGGCATCAGGAGCTATTTATCGCATCTCTTGGCAATACACTACTTTTAGTTTTCTGTGTGTTTTCGCTGTACAATACATATCCTCTAAGCGATAAATCGTTGGCAGGACGTATCCCTTTCTCTATTTATTATGCATGGTCGACATTTATTTTGATGACAGATACAAGCTTTACATTGACAGCTTATGGATGGAACGGCTTTGGTCTTAGCAACCCTCTATGGGCAGTAATTTTATTGACAATCGGTGTTGCCATCGCATTACATATGCGCTTCCATCATTTCGATATTATGTATCCATCTGTATTTATTTGGGCTTATATCGGAATCGCGTTACATAATGGTTTTGAAGAGCTACTTGTAACAACAGCTGCTTTATTTTTATGTGGTGTACTATTAGTCGGTATACTTTTCATAAAAAAAAATCCTGCCTCCCCCAAATAATTGGGCAGCAGGATTTTTAATTTATGCCTCATCCAATGAAGTTAAAATAATTGGTTTGTCTTTTGTCACAATAATTGAATGTTCGATTTGGGCAACTAGTGATTTATCTGGAGTAACGAATGTCCAGCCATCACCAGCTTCAACAATATGCTCTGCTTTTGCTGAGATAAAAGGCTCAACCGCAAGTACCATGCCCTCTTTCATGATTGTAGAATCCCATGCATCATAATAGTTTAAAATATGATTTGGCTCATCATGTAAGGAAAGCCCTAAGCCATGACCTGTTAGGTTCATAATGACTGTTAAATCATTAGCATATGCTTCACGCTCAACAGCTTTACCAATTTGATTTAATTTTGATCCAGCCTTTACTTTTGTCATGGCACGATCAAAGGCACTTTTTGCCACACGACAGAGCTTTTCTTTATCTTCGTAGCCTTCTCCCACTACAAATGAAATGCCTGTATCTGCAAAGTAGCCATTTAATGAACCAGATACATCGATGTTGACGATGTCTCCTTCTTTAATCACGCGTTTTCCTGGAATACCATGTGCTACCTCCTCGTTGACACTAATACATGTGTATCCTGGGAAGTCATATTCTCCTTTAGGTCCAGAAATTGCTCCTGCCTCAGCAAACATACGGCCAGCAATTTCATCGAGTTCAAGTGTTGTTACACCAGGTTTTGTCGCAGCCTTCATTGCCTCACGAATTTCAGCACAAATACGACCGATTTTTTTAAAGGCTTCAATCTCTTCTTGCGTTTTTACAATCATTTTTAACGTCCCTTTCATCTAATATCTACTCTTTAATATAACATAACTTGTTTGACATAAAACGTTAAACGCTTTAAATATTGTATGCCCTCATAAATTGCAAAGTGCTAAAATGTAGCAATATTTCACAGCGAGTAGTTAAATACGATACAAAAACCCTCCACTACTGTGAAGGGTAGATTATTTATGATTTTCGCTGCATTAATTGTGGTGCTGCTGTAAATAACAGAACACCAACAATGGCAGTTAAAACTGTTGCTGGTAGCATATATGTTCCATTATAAATAATTGAATAAATCCATGCATTTTGATCGCCAGCATACTCCGAGAAAAATACAGCGCCAGCAATGGTATGTGCTGCATAGCGTAAAAATCCTGCTAATACAGTTCCAACAATAATATATACCGCCATTTTCGTTTTGTTTAGATTGTTTGCAGCCTCAAGAACTGGTTGACGTACGATTGCAGCCAAGCCTACTATTGTGAAGGCAACGCCATAATCGAGTAAGCCTTGTAACCAATGCACAACTGTAGCACCAAACATTGTTTGCATAACACCAATAAGTAAGCCCGTTGTCAGACCAGGTAAAAGACCCCAGCGAAAGGCTATTAAAATTATTGGTACCATCACTAGACTAACAGAGCCGCCTTGTGCCCATACTTTAAAGGAAATCTGATCAAGCACAAGGCCAATCGCTGCGAATATCGCGATCTCCACAAGCATTAAAAGTCTTTTTTTGTCCATATTATTCTCTCCTTTGTTCCGATGTAGGATACAAGAGCAGGAATAGAAATCAAATTACTTTTTGACTCTATCTGGCAAAAAAAAACAATGCCAGGACAGAGCCTCACATCGTACAAGTGTCGGTTTCTATCCACATCCCTACGCAAGTGTTAACTTACAGGTTCAAAGAGTTAAGGCATTACGTGCCTAGTCTCAGCTGACATCATCAGCTCCCCTTGTGGTCGTTACATCTTTTTTATTTGAACAACCTCATTGTACGCAAACATGGATATGATTACAACTCTCTTTCACAATATTTTTTGAAACTTTGCTGTTTTTCATGCGTAAATATTAAAAAAGGAGGTACAACTATGGAGAACCAAAAAATTTTATCTGCCTTTAGTTATCTCAGCGTTTTTTTTGCACCCTTTATTGTGCCATTAATTGTTTACTTTGTTTCTAAAGATAGCGACGTAAAAAGACACTCTATTCGAGCACTTATATCGCATTTAATCCCGTTTGTATTTGGTATCATCTTCTTTGCTGTCTTTGTCTTCTCAACCATATCGTTTAACACCTTTGATCCACAATCAGGTAGCAATACGTTTATGATCGTTTGGTTTGCATCATTTGCCATTTACTTACTTGTCTCACTAGGGATTGTTATTTGGAATATAGTGCAAGCTGTTCGCGTTATTCGTTAATGTTTCATTTTTAATATCAATTTCGCCTTGGCGTAATTGCGTCCGGATTTTGAATTGTGCAGGCACAATTCATTCTTTTGAAAATCCGTGACATCCGCTGGAGGCTTTGGGCCAACAGATGTTTTTTGTGCGAAAGCGTAGTGCTAACGCAGCGGCAGCAACATGATGTTTTTTGTGCGAAAGTGTAGTGCTAACGCAGCGGCAGCAACATGATGTTTTTTGTGCGAAAGTGTAGTGCTAACGCAGCGGCAGCAACATGATGTTGGTCACTCAGTTGTGTGTTGCTGTCGCTTCGCTTTCGCACAGATAAATTGCCACAGGACGTGGCGTTCTTAGACTGAGTTCCTCTATTTCAGTAGGTGTTTGGACACCCACTGAAAAGAAACCAAAACCGCATTCATCTCACCCTATAGAGGTGGGAGTCTTCTGCTGAATGAAGATAAACAGGTAGAACTTTTAGTAAAAGGAGCTGTTTTTTTATGAAAGTATCTAAAGTTGTCAAAACCGCCGTAAAATTAGCACCTATCGTTATACCAATTGTCAAAAAAGTAATTGCTGCGAAAAAAGGAGCCCCCTCTTCTCCAAAAAACAGCTATAAGAAATAATACATCCCAAATAAAGAATCTGCTCATCTTTTTCCCAGCAGATTCTTTTTTTTGACTCTATAACTTTTTTCTAATTTGTACTTGGCATAGCAGATTTATATTAAAATAGGGTTTAGCACTACAGATGAGGGGTTGTTAAAAATAAATAGTGAAAAACAATTAATGAGCTTGGTTAAGGCAGCACAGGTTCTTACTTCAACACTCGATATTAACCAAGTATTAGAAAAATTAATGAATGAGGTACTTCATGTGATAGACGGTGCTGATGCAGGGGTATTGTTTATGTTAAATACAGAAACTAATCGTCTAGTTGCCAAGCATGCCATTGGTTATAACCTGGCTTATTTAAAAAAGATTCACCTTGCCTCAAATGAAGGGATGACTGGAAAGGTATTCTCTCAAAAACAAGCATTTAGATTTCACTCTAGCAATGATGTTACAGAAAGCATGGCGGATTTATTTCCACAGTATGAAGAAAACTATACAAAAGCAGTTGGTGATTTAACTTATCCCAAAAGTGCTGTTTGTGCTCCACTTCTTGATAAAAGTAATTCATGTATAGGCGTTTTAACAATTGTCAATTTTTCAGGAGATACACAGTTTGAAAATAGTGATTTAACGATGTTACAGGCATTTGCAAACCAATCCTCAATTGCTATTGAAAATGCAAAATTATTTACTCAAAACGAACGCTCTAAGCGCATTTATAATGCTTTAACACAGGTTTCCTTAACACGTGGCCGACTCAGCGATATGATTGATACGCTTGCATCATTACTAGACCAATCTGTAGCAATTATGACAGATTTTTACGATCTATTGTTTGCATCATCTCCTGTAGCTAAACTTGCTACTGACATTTTAAAAGAGCAAAAATCACAGCATCTTGATACAGTTGTACAGCAATGTGTAAGACATCAAGTATACATACCATTTAAAGATGAAACGTATGTAAGTTACTTATTTCCTATCCATACAGAACGAGGTGTTATAGGAATACTACTGATTGTGATGAATCAACATTTACAAATGGATCCTTTAGATTTATTTGCAGTAGAACAGGCAGGTGCATTATTTGCCTTACAGTTAGCTGAGGAGGAAAAGGAGCTAGAAAATTCCTTTAAATACGACGGATATTTGTTACAACAGCTTTTAAACTCAAATTTCAATGCCTTTTATAAACGTCAAGAAGTGCAACAAACTTCTCATTACTTATGTGCTACTCTACAACTTGATGGAAGAACATATCATGTTGCTCAGACTAATAAAATGCAGCACCAATTTAGTAAACTACTATATCGTTTAACTCGCTTATTTTCCTTACCAGTTTTCATCTCGGAGCATGATTTACACTATCATTTTTTATTTATGAACAATTTGCGAGTTTCAGTCGAACAGTTTAAAGAGCGTATTCAATATTTTTTTGTACTCCTCGAAAAAGACTCGACAAAGTACAATTCACTATCGTTTATGGTTGGTCTCGGAAGACACTTTGACACAATTGAAAACATTTTCAGTTCATATCGGGACTCCACAAAGTGTATTGACTATTTACAGACACTAGAACAGGCACCATTCATCATTTCCTATGATAAGCTTGGACCTTATACACTTTTTTTAAATAATGACCCACAGGAAATGGCAGAATATGTTGAGTTGAAGCTTGGACCAATTATGGAATACGATAATCAACATAAAACTGATTTGTTATATACACTAAAGCTATTTTTTGAACATAATCAAAACCGAAAAAAAACAGCTGAGGCATGCTTTGTACACCTAAACACCATTAAATATAGACTCCAAACGATTTTTTCATTAATAGGGATTGACGAGCAGAATGGGAAAACTATGTTCGAATTAAATCTTGCTATCTATATGTTTTCTTACTTACAAAATATAAAATTAGCCAAAACAGACAAAGGATAGTTCTTATCTTTGTCTGTTTTTACATAGTATTTTCATAGTATTCATTGTTATACTAAACCCTACTTGTTGAATTTTCAGAATATTTTTATTAAGCAGGAGGGCTGTCTAGGTATGGAAATATGGAGTTTATTTACGATTATTGCGTCACTGGCTTTATTAATATTTTTAGCATTACGTGGCTTCAGTATCATTATTATTGCGCCAGTAGCAAGTTTAATCGTCATCATTTTAAATCAAATGCCTATTTTAGATTCATTACAAGGCAACTATATGAGTGGGTTTATAAATTTTATGAAAAATTACTACCTTATCTTCTTATTTGCCGCAATTTTCGGAAAATTTATGGAAGAAAGTGGTGCTGCTCGTTCAATAGCTGAAAAACTTTTGAATATTATGGGACGTCATAGTAAATTTAACGCGCTAATGGCAGTCGTAATTATATGTGCCTTTTTAACATTAGGTGGCATTAATACATATGTCGTAATTTTCGCCATTTTACCAATTGCTAAACCATTATTTAAAGCTATGAATATACCTTGGCATTTATTTACGGGGGCATTTTTCTTCGGAATGGCAACATTTACAATGACCATGCTACCTGGTTCACCATCTGTACAAAATATCATTCCAACAAAATATTTAGATACAACAGCTACTGCAGCACCTGTTGTTGGAATTGTTGCTACTATTACCATTATTCTTTTTAATTGCTTCTATTTAAAAAGACAATTATCTAAAACAGAGGCACGTGGTGAAACATATGAAAATATGAAAAATCCCGAAAAACAAGATTCAAAAGCTTTTGAGGCAAGTGTTAGAAGATATCCGCCATTTATCTTAAGTATTTTGCCACCTATCTTCTTAATTGTTACGTTAAACGTTTTTAAGGTAGATATCCTTTATACATTGATGCTTACTGTGCTTCTTTCTATCATTATTTTTTGGAAATACATAGACAACAAGCTACAAGCAATTAATGTGGGTGCAACAAATACCGTTCTACCAATTGTCAACACAAGTGCTGATGTCGGGTACGGTACAGTTATTGCAGCAACTGCAGGCTTTGGTGTGATAACAGAAATGCTTGCCAACATACCTGGAAGTCCCTTAATTTCTCTTTATGTCGCTATTGCAGCACTTGCAGGGATTACAGGTACTGCCTCTGGTGGACTTGGAATCGCAATGGAAACACTTGCTCAAACGTATTTAGATTTAGGGGTTGATCCAGAGGCACTTCATCGCGTTGCGACAATTGCCTCCGGTAGTTTAGATTCATTACCGCACAATGGTGCCGTTATTACTGTATTGGCTGTTATAGGATTAACACATAAAGATGCCTACAAACATATCTTTTTTGTTTCAGTAATTGGGCCCATTATTGCGGCAATACCAGCATTAATTACTGCGATCTTACTTTATTCTTAAGTAAATACTCTCAATTATTATTTAAACAGTAGGAGATGAACAAACATGAAAGTCTCACTTTTCGCAACATGTTTAGTAGATATGTTTCAAACAAATGTGGGCAAAGCAACTGTAGAACTTCTAGAACATCTTGGCTGTGAAGTTATTTTTCCAAAGGGGCAAATTTGCTGTGGACAACCTGCCTATAACTCAGGCTATGTTCAGGAAGCAAAGGAAGCCATGAAAAATATGATAAAAGCATTTGATGGTGCTGATTACGTGGTTTGCCCTTCTGGTTCCTGTGCTTACATGTTCCGAGAATATGAAAAGGTTTTTGTGAACGATGCTGAATGGGCATCTAATGCAAAGCAATTAGCTGAAAAAACGTATGAATTAACACAATTTATCGTAGCAGTTCTTGGTATTACGGATGTGGGTGCTAGCTTCAACGGAAATGTGACCTATCATATGTCTTGCCATATGACACGTTTGCTTGGTGTAAAAAGCGCACCTTTAACGTTACTAGAAAATGTTAAAGGCTTAACATATACTGAGCTTCCTAATAAAACAACTTGTTGTGGATTTGGTGGAACCTTCTCAGTAAAAATGACACCTATTTCCGAGCAAATGGTTGATGAAAAGGTACAACATATCATTGAAACTGGTGCCACTTATTTAGTAGGTGCGGATGAAGGCTGTTTAATGAATATTCGTGGGCGTGCAGAACGATTAGGTACCCATATACAAGTACTTCATATAGCTGAAATTTTGAATTCTCGCAAAACGGAGGTGCGTGCATAATGCCAATGAAGGTCGGTAATGAGCCATTTAACAATCGTGTTGGAGAAGGTATTCAAAATACATTTATGCGCAGTGCCGTTTCAGGTGCACAAGATCGTTTAGAAACAAATCGTCAATTGGCTACAGATGAGCTTGGTCATTGGGAGGAGTGGCGTTCTCTTGGTGAGGAGATCCGTCAGCATGTACTTGCAAATCTTGATTATTACTTAACGAAATTAAGTGAACAGGTTGCTGCACGAGGTGGACATGTTTTCTTTGCGACTACTGCTGAGGAAGCCCAAGCTTATATTGCTAATGTCGCTAAGGAAAAAGAGGCTAAAAAAATTGTCAAATCAAAATCAATGGTAACAGAGGAAATAGACTTAAATCATTATTTAGAAAAACATGTTGGCTGTCAGGTTGTTGAAACCGATTTAGGAGAATATATTTTACAGCTAGATAATGATTTACCCTCACATATCGTGGCACCCGCTTTACACCGCAAGAAAGAGCAGGTGCGGGAAAGCTTCCAATCTCATCACCAATATGAAGGCTCTGCACGTCCTGAGGAGCTAACAAAGCATGCTCGTAAAATGCTGCGAGATGATTATTTATCAGCTGATATCGGCATTACGGGTTGTAACTTTGCGGTGGCTGAAACTGGCTCTGTTTGCATCGTAACAAATGAAGGAAATGCTGACTTATCAACAGCACTACCAAAAACTCAAATTACTGTAATGGGAATGGAAAGACTTGTACCAACATTTGAAGAGCTTGAAGTACTCGTCAATATGCTAACAAGAAGTGCAGTTGGTCAAAAACTTCCTAGTTATGTAACTGTTTTAAGTGGTCCTCGTCAAGATGGTGATGTAGATGGGCCAGAAGAGTTTCATTTAGTTATTGTTGATAATGGGCGATCTGAAATTTTAGGTAGTGAATTCCAAGCTATCTTACAATGTATTCGCTGTGGTGCTTGCGCTAATATTTGTCCTGTTTATCGACATGTAGGTGGCCATTCATACGGCTCAATTTACTCTGGACCAGTAGGAGCGGTCTTATCGCCATTGCTAGGTGGCTATGATGACTATAAGGAACTACCGTTTGCTTCAACACTTTGTGGCGCTTGCACAGATGTTTGCCCAGTAAAAATTCCTTTACATGAATTATTGCATAAGCATCGACAAACCATTGTCGAAAAAGAAGGTCGTGCACCTGTATCGGAACGCTTCCTTATGTCTATTTTCGGTATTGGTACCTCATCAAGCGGTATGTATAAATTTGGATCTAAGGTTGCTTCAAGTGTTTTAAAGCCATTAACAAAAAATGACCATTTATCAAAAGGTATCGGTCCGTTAAAAAATTGGACAAATATTCGTGAATTCCCTGCGCCTAAAAAAGAGCGCTTCCGTGACTGGTTCGAAAATCGACAAAAAGGAGATGAATAAGGAATGGTAGGCAAAATTCAAAATCGTGAGACATTTATTCGTCAATTATCTTCTAGACTTCAACGATTATCTATACCAGTGCATGTAGAGCGTCCTCAATGGCGATATTCACCACAACATAAAACATTACAAAACTTATCTCAGGATGAGCTGTTGATCATCTTACAAAAACAATGCACACGTATCAATACGAACTGCGTTGTCACATCCTCTTCTGATTTAGCTATGACACTGGAAAAAGTCATTGACGAATATGATGGTGGGTCAATTATGACTTGGCAGGATGAACGATTTGACGCTTATGGTCTGACGGGGCTGTTTTCAGATACATTACCTAAAAAGCAAATCGAACTACACACTTGGGACCCAACGATTGGCAGGGATAATATAGCACTAGTAGAGAAATCAAATATTGGAATTACAATTAGTGATATTACGCTAGCGGAATCCGGTACAGCTGTACTTTTTAGCAATCCAAATCACGGTCGTACTGTTAGTTTCTTACCTACCAAGTCTATTATCCTAATACCAAAAAGCTCTATTGTGCCTCGAATGACACAGGCAGCAATACAAATTCGAGAGCGTCTACAAAATGGAGAAACTCTCGCCTCTTGCGTTAATTTTATTTCTGGTCCTAGTAACTCTGCTGATATTGAAATGATTTTAGTCGTTGGAGTTCATGGTCCAATTTACATGACCTATATTATTATTGAGGATTTATAGAATAAAGAGGCAGGAACAAAAGTTTTTCAGCCAACAAAAATACCGAACTATCCTATGAAACGCTCATGAAGTGTTTCGGAATAGTTCGGTTTATCTATTTTTCTGTTTTGTTAATTTAGAGATTATTCGACTTTATTAAAGAACCATTTAGTTATGTCCCAGCCTCTATTTCACTTCAAAATAAGTTTGACTATAGCCATTCATTGTTTTTTCAACATGTAACACAGCAGGCATTGTAGCCTTTAACTCTGCAACGTGAGATATGACACCGATCATGCGTCCAGAATCCTGTAAATCAATCAATGTATCAATTGCTTTATTTAACGCTTCTTCATCAAGTGACCCGAAGCCCTCATCGATAAACATTGTTTCAATATGAATATTCCCCTGAAAGCTTTGAATCACATCTGCCATACCGAGAGCAAGACTTAATGATGCATTGAACTTTTCTCCACCAGATAATGTTTTCACATCTCGTAATTGATCTGTATAGGCATCATAAACGTCTAGCCCTAAACCACTTTGCTTAGCATGCTTCTCTAATCGATCAGAACGTCGAAGCTCAAATTGTCCATTGGATAAATGCAGTAAACGTACATTTGCTGCTTCTGTAATTTTATCTAAATAGTTAATTTGAATATAGCGTTCAAAGGATAGCTTTTTCGTATTCTGACCATTTAGCATTGCATAAAGCTCCTTTACTCGCCCCGCTTCTTTTTCAAGTAAACGAATCTCTTGTGCTGTTTCTTCAATTCTTTCAACAAAATCTTCGCAAGCTTTTGCAAATCCCTTCATTTGCTGCAATATTTTAAATGCTTCCTCATATGCTGCACGGTGCATTTCTAGCCTTTCTTCCATTAACGTTAAATCTTGCTTTTCTTTTCCTTGAAGATGTTTTGTTCCCTCAGTAATTTGTACCTGCAATGTGTGTATTTGTAGAGCATAATCGCTACAAGCCTTCCGTAAAGCCTCTAATTGAAACTCACTACGCTTTGCTACAGTAAACTCTTCAAAACTTCCAAAGCCTGCCTTCTTCATACTTTCTGAAAAATGCTCGTGCTTTTCATCCATTTTCAGCTTTAATTCCTCGAAAGTCTGTTTAGTTATTTCTACAGCCATTTTAGCACTATTCGCTGCTTCCTTCGAAGATTGTAGGTTTTGCTGGCTGGCATGCCATGCAGTTTGTAATACTGCCTTTTGTGACGATATATCCCCAATTGCCTGTTTTAACGCCTGTAACGTCTTAATATTTTTAGGGATATGATTTTGCTGCTCCTCCACAATTGCCTGTTGTTTTGTTAATTCCTTCGTCTGATCAACAAAGTATTGTTCCAGCTTTATGTTCTTTTCTTGTAGCAACTCCAGACTTCCACGTTGATGCTTTTGTTTTATGCGTACACTAGCTAATTGCTGATTCACTACTTTTAAAATGGTAATTTGCTGCTCTACATTTTGTAAGGAAGTAACTATTTCTGTTTGATTGGATTGATCGATATGATTAGTCTCCAACTGCGCAAGTGCACCGTGTAAAAGCTCCTTGGTTGAATTCAATAAAGCTTCTTTTTCCAAAAACTTACGTTCATCGGTTGCTGCCCTTAACCGTAGAGCTTCCACTTGTGCTAATTCAATACCCTCAAATTGTTCTAAATGTGTTTCGAGGTGTGTTGTGCTACCGCAAACTGGGCATGGCTCCCCATCTTTAAGTTGCTGTGCTAAAATACTTGCCTGGCTAGTAATCCATTGCTGCTCCAGCTTTTGAAGTGCTTGTTTACTTTCTCGGTTATGGACATTAGCAGTCATTACATCCTGCTCTATTGTCTCTACTGCTTTCGTATATTTTTCAACTTGCGCTAATAATGATACTTGCTCCTTTAGCTTCGGCAGCTGCTCTAAATATCCTTCATACGGTTCTAGTTGTTTTTCATATTGTTCCATTGTTATTGTTAATTGCTTTAATTGGTTTTGTTCATTTTCTAGCAATGCAACATTATCTGCCAGTGCCCGTTTGGCTGTTACGACGTATTGCTCAGCTATTTGCATTTGCTGAAGATTATGTTCATACGCTTCAAATTTCGGTAATAATGCTTGGAGTTGTATTTCTTGCTGTAGAAGTTGCTGACGTTCAGGCTCTTTTTCCTCTTCAACGTTAAACTGTTCCTGTGCAACTATCAGCTGAGTCTCCGCCTTTTGCTGTTCTATCACCGCTTGCTGATAGGATTGTTCTTTTCTATTTTGCTCATTGCGTAAATCAATGCATTGTTGCTCAAGTAACACTAGACGTTCAGCTTTCTCTGCCAAAGCAATCTCACGTTCCTTTACAGCATACACATCCTGTTCCTGTAGTAATGCTTGCAGTTTGTTTTGGCGTTTGGATTGCTCATCAAACTGCTCATTCAGCGTTTTTGCCATACTATAATATTCTTGTTCTTTTTGGTGATGAGCATAGGCTTCATCATAGCGTTGCTGTTCTACTTGAATACACTCGACATAGTAGGCATGTTCCTCTTCTAGTGCCTTTTTCACTTGATGCATGTTTTCGGTATTATCATTTATACAAGTAAATAAAAAGGATGCTCGCTGTGGTAAGGCTCCTGCAATTTGACCAAGTAAATGTTCCTTTAATTGTTGAGCTCGTAGTAAATCACTTTCTGCTTCTTTCCGTTTTGCATCTAGTTTTTTAGTCATTGCACCGAAGCGATCTGTTTTAAATATTTTACGTAATATAACCTCTTTGTTTGTAGAATCAGAGGTTAATAGCTTACGGAACTCTCCTTGTGGCAGCATAACAATTTGACTAAACTGATCCTTTGTCAGACCTATTATTTCCTGTAACTTTTTATCTACCTCAAGTGTTTGCTGCTTTTCTACAATACCAAAATCAAGTTTACCTTCTTTAACTTCAGCCAATTCAATTTTCTTACCTGTAACACTTTTATTTTTTGCTTTGATATGGCCAGGCTGGCGTAAAATTTGATAAACTCTACCATCCATTTCAAAAGTGAGCTCTACCGCAGTGTAAACATCATCCTCTGCAAAACCGCTTCGTAGCATAGCTGTATCCTGACGATCCTCACCGCTGCCTGATCCATAAAGTGCATAACAAATAGCATCGAAAATAGTTGTTTTGCCAGCACCTGTTTTACCAGAAATCGCAAATAAGCGATGGTCACCAAGCTGTTGAAAATCAATTATTTCTGTGTTTTTATATGGACCGAATGCAGTAATTGTTAACATTAATGGCTTCATTTTACTGTTTCTCGCTCCTCATCTAATAATTCCTGCAACATCTCTGTAAATAGACGCTCTGTATCTTGATCCGGCTCTATACCAATTATATCTGTAAAAAATGAACGGAATAAATCAATGTCATCTACCTTTTCCGTCTCAACTGCTTGAATTTCATGTCGTATTTCTGGACGCATGGCTTTACGCTCGACATGCATTGCATGAGGAAACACCGTACGAATACGTTCCATCGGTGAAGCCACTGGCGTCGTATCTGTTAAACGGACAAATATATAATCTTCATTTGAAGGTAATGTTAATAAATCATCCATCAAGCCCTCTACTACGCGTAAATCTCGTCTCGGTAGAAGCTTTCGTTTTGTAACAGTAATATCTCCCTGTGCATCTAGCTCAACGATTAAAAAACCCTTCTCATGTAAATGCTCAGACAATGAATATTTCAATGGAGAGCCAGCATAGCGAATTTTTTCATTCAACACAAAATGTGCTTTATGTAAATGGCCAAGTGCCGTGTAATGAAATGGCTTAAATAACGTTGCATCTATACAATCAGAGCCTCCTATTGATAGCGGGCGCTCTGAATCACTCGTATTCGCTTCCTCCTCACCATACTTCGTTACAAAGGCATGCCCTACAAATACATGTCGTTTTGTTGAATCTAAGCTCTGTCCAATATGGTCGATAATTTTTTGCATCGCATCTTGGTGAGAACGAATTGTATCATCTCCTAAAATTGTACGTACTGACGCAGGCTCAGCATATGGTACAAGATGAAAATGTACATCACCAAAGTCATCAGTTAAAATAATTGGAGCATGATCCTTCGTAAATTGACCTTTTATATGTAATCCACTATCACGCATCAGGCTGCTACCAAAATTCAATCGACCAGCACTATCATGGTTCCCAGCAACCGCTAACACCGGAATTTTTTTATCAAGCACAATTTCTGCCAAAACATCATTTAGTAAATTAACGGCCTCTATAGGGGGCATTGAACGGTCATATAAATCACCTGCTATAATGATAACATCAGGCTTTTCTTCATCAATGGCTTGCATAAATTGCTGTAAAATATAGCGCTGATCATCCGTCATATAGACTCCCTGTACCAGCTTTCCTAAATGCCAATCTGCTGTATGAAATATTTTCATTCTTTGCGCCTCCAATCTATCTCCATTCTATCACGACTACTAGAATGTTTGATTTACCTTTTATTAGTATTGTTTTATCCATCATTTCAGTTCTTCTATCCGTTGATTTGAAAGTTCTATCCGTCACTTTTGCTCTTCTATCCAATATTCCATGAAAAAAAGAGCATCTCTAATTAAATAGATACCCTTTTAATTTTTTATTAAATTGCTCTCACTTTTTCTATAAAGGCTGCATATCCGATAAATCCTCGAATGGTTCGTGCTATAGGATCAGATTTCTCCTTCTCTTCTCGCGTATCCGGAGATTCTTCTTGTTTTTCTAAAATCTCCTCAAACGATTTAGGATGAGGCTTAGGCAATTCATTAGAGGATATTGCTAATGCACTTCCTCCACTAAATTCATACAAAAATGCATTGGCCATTTGACGATAACCCTCAAAATTCGGATGTACATCAGCAATATTTGGTAAAAAATTTGTAGCGTTTAAGCCAAAAGCATCATACACATTTACATAAGTTGCTCCAGCATGTTCTGCCTGCTGTTGTAAAATTGTATTTAGCTTTATTAGCTGTTTATTTGTGCCTTCTTTTTGCGTAGTGTGCACATTTGGATAAGCAAAATAATACCCCATCACATAGACCTTTGCTTTAGGTGCACGTACTGTTAATTCCTTTAAGATCTCCACCATATTTTTTCTGGCAATGTTTAACGCATAATCCGTTTGCAGCTGTGAAAAGGCTAAAGTACCAGCAGTTGGATTGACCTGCACAAGACGCAATAAATCATTGGCGCCTGCCGAAATTGTAATTAGAGTAGCATCTGCTAAAAGATCACTTGCTTCCTTAGATTTTATCCGTTTCAGTACATCTGTTGTTGTAAAGCCTGGGAAAGCGAGCTCCTTTGTATAGTTACTTAATTGCCCAGTCATGCCCAACCTCATGGCAATAAAATCACTATAGCCGCGATCAATCTCTTGATAGGGCGTTTGACCGGCTGCCAAGGAATCTCCGATAGCCACGTAATTTTCACTTTGAGCAAAGGCAGATGAAACACCAAATACCATTGTAAATAGAGCTATACCAAACATTAGTAAGTGCTTCATCTGCTCAACTCCTCTCCCTTACATCAACAGAATTTAAAAAGCCCAGCTACCTTTGCGGAAAATTGGCTCCACAGTACCATCTGGTAAAATACCGTCAATATCCATCTCTCCACTGCCAATCATAAAATCTTCATGTGTGACTGAAATATTTGCACCTAATGCCTCAAGCTGTCCATTTTCTAAATCTCTGCCACCTTCTAGGCAAGTTGGATACGCCTCACCGATGGCCAAATGGTTGGATGCATTTTCATCAAATAATGTATTAAAATATAAAATCTCAGATGCTGAAATTGGAGACTCATGTGGTACTAGCGCTACTTCACCTAAATAGCATGAGCCCTCATCTACCTGAATAAGTTCCTGTAATAAATCATGGCCTACCTGTGCCTCAGCCTTGATAATTTTGCCTTCTTCAAATGTCAGTTTAAAGCCATCAATAATATTACCTTGGTATACTAATGGCTTTGTATTGCTTACATAACCATTTACACCTTGCTTTAATGGTAACGTATATACCTCTTCTGTCGGCATATTCGCAATAAAGACAGTATCCTCTGGTGTTTTACTTCCACCAGTAAGCCATTTATGCTGTGGAGCTAATGCAATTGTTAAATCAGTACTAGGTGCTGTATAGTGAAGCTTTGCATATTTTTTTTGATTAAGCAGCGCCGCACGAGATTCTAAATTCACAACATGTCCACGCCAATTTTCAACCGCATTGCCCTCACCAATATGAACAGTTTTAAAAATTGCCTCCCATAAAGCTGGCACCTGTTCCTCAGTTGTTAAATTTGGGAAAACCTTCGCTGCCCATTTCGGAGAAGGAACTGCAACAATAGACCACGCGATTAAATCCTTCATCACAGCATTGCGATAATTTTTCAGTGCTGCTCCAGATACTTTTTGATGTGTTGCAAGACGTTCAGCTGGAATACCTGTTAATTTATCTGGATCTGCTGCATCAATCCACAATAAAGCACCCTTACGTTCGATTAGCTCATCACGCATTTTCACTACCCATTCAGGGAAACGATTGAATTCTTCATCTGAGGCATGCTCGAAATAAGCTCGATCCATTACATCATCAGAAAAGTTTACGTGAACACGTCCTGCTCCAGCCTTATAAGCCTCTTTCACTACCAAACGAGCAAAATCTAGTGCTTCCACTGAAGTATTGACTAATAAGTATTGCCCTGGTTGAATATTAACACCAACTTTTACTGCAAGCTCTGCATATGCTTGTAATTTTTCTTCAAATGTCATATTAGTTAACCTCGCTTTTGTCCAATTGTTTTTGAATTTCCTTCTACTAGCTTGGCATCATGCCATACCTTTTGCACAGGTTTGCCTGGAATTTCTCTTGTCCATTTTTTATACGTTTTTTCATCTCGATAAGCTAATAACGTTAATACCTCACCATCTGCTCCTGCACGCCCTGTACGTCCTGAACGATGTAAGTATTGCTCGATCGTTCTTGGTACATCAACATGAATAACATGTGTTAAACCTGCAATATCTAAACCTCGTGCTGCAATATCTGTAGCAATTAAAATACGTGCCTCTCCCTTGCGGAATGCATCTAATGCCTTTTTACGCTCTTCTTTTTTCATGTCAGAATGTAGTGTCACAATTGGTGCAGAACGATATTGTAGCTTCGTTTCTTTCATTAATAATTGGTCGATATTGTTTACAAAAGCTAATGCACGTAACCCTTCTGTATGTGATAAGCGACGTAGGAAATCAGTTTTATCTCGCTCTTCGACCTTGATAAAGGAATGTACTACCTTACCAACCTTCACCATATCCTCTGGCTTTATTTTAAAGCGTACTGGCTCGAACATCATGCGGCTAGCCACTAACTCAATCTCCTCTGTAATCGTTGCAGAGACAACAACTACTTGTCGCCCATATGCTGAGCCTTCGATAAAGGATTTTACAACCACACGATATTCTCGGCTAAGCAACTGGTCACATTCATCTAGAATAATTGTTTCAATTTCTTTAAGCTTTAATTTTCCTGCACGTGCTAATTCATTTAATCGACCAGGCGTTCCAACAACGATTGTCGGTTTTTTCTTTAGCTTTTCAATTTGACGTGCAGCATTTGCGCCACCAATTAATTGCTGAACTGTAATATCTGAGCCTACTGTCCATTCACGGATAACCTCTACGATTTGCATAGCCAGCTCCTGTGATGGGGCTACAATAAGTCCTTGTGTTTGTTTTTTTGCACCATTTACCTTATTTAACAAAGGCAACACATAGGCTAAAGTCTTTCCCGATCCAGTCGGCGATTCTGCCACAATATCTTTCCCATCAAGCATTGCTGGAATCATTTCCTCTTGAATTTTCATCGGTTCTTCAAATTTCCATTTTGCTTGTAATACTTCATTTAATAAGTTTATTACTGACATGTTATTTCCCACCTTCTATCTGCTTGAGACTAGTTTAACACACTAAGCATTTTCCTACTTCATATGTACGTAAACCATTTGATAATCGTTTCACAAATTCATTAAGTGAAACCTAATAACTAAAAAATCTGCAAACCTCACGCATGGAATGTAAGCCTCTTGCGCTCTATTGAAGGCTTGGGGCTTACCTGCGAAAAGCGAGCAGATTTTTATCTGGTTAATCTACTAATTCATAGCCGCATGACAAAATTGCACATTCTGCCAAAACAATTAATGAATCAATATATTTGTCACTTAGTTTTAAATCTCTATTTACAATCGATAATTCAGTACAGCCTAAAACAATACGATCACAATTAAGTGCTAGCATGGCCTCTTCTATCGGCTGCCATTCCTCTGAAGAGACATCCTTTCCAGCCTTAACAAAGTCGTAAATAATTGACATCACTTTTTCCTTGATTGGCTCATCTGGAACAACAGGTGTTAGATCGTATTCCTCTAATGCAGTCTGATACATACGTGATGTTAAAGTGCCGGTTGTTGCTAAAATACCCACACGCTTTGCACCTAAATCATAGGCTCGTTTTGCTGTTTCTCGTATCATATGAAGCACTGGAACTGGAGAGCCCTCAGCAATTTCATCATAAAAGGTATGTGCCGTATTACACGGAATAGCAATCATATTTGCCCCAATTGAAGCAAGCTTTCTTGCATCATCTATAATTACTGGAACAGGATTTTCTTTTGTTTGATCTAAAATAAAGGCAGTACGATCAGGAATATTTGTATCATTATCAATAATAGTATGCAGATGCTCCTGATCCTTCGTTGCCTTTGTACGTCTTACAATCATTTCACCGATAAACATTGTTGCAAGTGGACCGACGCCACCAATAATACCTAAAGTTTGTTTTTTCATGAGTTAGACAGACCTTTGTTGTTAAAATATTTCTTATATTTTCGATAAAAACTTAAATTATCGAGCGTTATGTTCAGCCAACGCCTAGCATTCATATCCTTATAATTGAAAATGGAGTCAGTTGCTAGCCCTTGTCGAATCAGGCTCTTTGCCTCAATCACAAGTTGTTCATTTTGAACATATTTAAAAAGTACACCGTTTGGCACAATTGTCCAAAGATGCTTGTTTTGCACATAAGTCAGCTGTAGCTTGCTACCACGGATAAAATCATCTGCAACGTATTGCATTAAATTATAACCGCTTGCTGTCACATAATAATTTGAAAGCTCATTATGTAATTCAATACTTAATAGCTTATATTGCCCATCACGTTCATCATACTTCATATCAAACGTGGCAAAGCCCTGAAATTGTATTTCCTCCAAAAATTCTTTGACTTGATCCATTAAATCCCTATCATATATCGTCATAATCGCTACATAGCGACCTATTCCATCGGGAGAATGCTCCTCTAAAATGGGATTACCTATAGCTAGTAGCTTCGCTTGTCCATCTTGCCCTACATAGGCATTAACGACACGCATATTGGCATCCTCACCTGGAATATATTGCTGTACCATCAAGTCATCTCTATAGGCAGATTCCTTATATATAGCCTGGAAAATTGCATCCTTTTCCTCATTATCATATGCAATATATACCTTTTTCTTACCTGGAAAAATACATGTAGCATACTTTGTCATATTCATTGGTTTAATGACAACTGGATATTCAAAGGGAATTTCAAATTCCTCATAGTCATTAACCGTACAAACATGCATCGCAGGATACTGAAAGCCAAATTTTGCTGAAAGCTCATACATACTCTCACGCGTTAATAGTTGATTGGCTAGTGTAATATCTACATAAGGTATGATAAAAAGCTCTGCTAGCTCCTCTTTATGTTGCACTATTTTTTTCACATAAAATTCATCACAGGCCAACAATAGTAGTTTTTTATCAGCAAATTCCTCTGCGATTGCCTTTAAAGCAATTACAAAACGTTCTTCAATATTCAGTCTTGGTACTTCACGAAATGTGAGTAAATCACTTTGTTGTATTTTCGCCATATTTGTATGATTTACTGCAAGTGGTTTTACACCATAGGATTCGTAAAATGCTCTAGCCATGCCATAAGCATTCATTTCATCTCCTAATAAAACCGGTAAAAAAGCATGGGTAACAGCCATTCTACTCAACTCACTTTAGCTTTTTTTCTAAGTTTAACATACTCCTGCATTTTGACGCTTCTTAGAATCTATTTATGCACAGCAACAGCTTGTTTTCTTAGCTCTTTATAGCTTTTGAAAAATTGATCGACATTGTATGTAACATAGCCTTTTAATGGGTCCATCACAACTACTTTATCGCCTAAATGCCCTGTTAAAACAACCGCATGCAAGTTCATATACGCGGCACTCGACTTTGATTCACCCTCATAGATCCAGCCCTTGTCTGACTTTATCTTTGGCTCTGATAAATCCAATGTAACCCAAGTCACAACGGGAACGCCCTCCCGAACAAGCTGTAAAATTTCGTCCTGTGAGGCTCCACTCATATTTGTAACACGTAAATTTGCCTGTTTATCAGCTATTGCTGCCTCTGCTGCTTTGACAATTGGAGCTGCAAAGACATACATACCATTTGCTTTATCTCTAGGATCACCTGCAAAAGCCTGATTTGGATTTGGGCCAATTCGTTGCCCATTTTCAGTGTCAATTTTTTTCTTTGGTAAATACGTATCAGTCATTTCAAGCTTCGTAACTTTCATACCATAATAATTTAAGACAGCTGTTAACGATGTAATTTCACAGCCATGTGGCAGCTCAGGATTTTGCATAACAACTGGTACATCCAATTCCTGCTCATCTCTTGAAAAGTGTGTTTGTAATCGATAATATGGCTTTGTTGAATCGTATGTAAAATTTTCGATTGTTGTATAACCGTTATTTTCCATACTATTTTCAAGCGTAGTTGCAGCAATAGCATATTTCTGTCCCTCTACTAACTTTGAAAAGGTTGCCTCTCCCTCATCAGAGCCAATTACATCCTCAACTATTTTTCCCGTCTTCACATCAGTGACCGTTATATAAAGATTCGGGATAGGTGCACCACTATTAAACTCTACAGTTAAAACAGTTAGTTCACTTTTTTGCTTTTCCTGCTGCGAAAATTGATTACAGCCTGAAAGTAGCATAATGATGATAATACTTATTAATAAAAAGCGTTTATACCCCGTCCACAAGACAAATTCCGCTCCTATTCTATTTTGAAGACCTTCACTTCAAATCTATATTTCAATTTGTCGTAGACTCTATTATACGCTAATTTCATAGTCGTTCCTATTTTATCTTTCTTTAATGAACCTGCTTCAAAATGCGCAAGGAAATCTTTGTGTATGTTGCGACTTTTTTTGCTTTTCTGCAAGGCTTTTACACAGGGTAGCGGAAGCCCAAGACACAATATCTATGTCTTTTTAAAGAAACGCAATCCACAGAGATTTCCTTTTTCTATTTTAACAATATTTAATGCGTACTTACCTTTGGACGCAAGGTATGTTTTAAAACCTTTCCTGAGGCATTACGCGGCAGTTCAGCTAAAAATTCAATCTCATAAGGTACTTTATATTTTGCAAGCTGCTTTTGACAATAGGCCAATATGGATTCTTCATCAAGGGCTTTTCCTTCCTTTAATACGACAAATGCCTTTGGTACTTCACCATATACCTCATGTGGCAGTCCAACTACCGCTGCCTCTAAAATTTCAGACAGCTGATATAAAACTTCTTCTACCTCAATTGGATAAATATTTTCGCCGCCGCGAATAATCATATCCTTTTTACGATCAACAATGTAAAGGTAGCCCTCTTCATCAAAACGGCCTAAATCTCCTGATAAGAGCCAGCCATCTCTAATCGTTCTAGCTGTTTCTTCTGTATTTCGAAGATAGCCCTTCATTACTTGTGGTCCTCTTACACAAATTTCTCCTACCTCACCTGCCGGCACAGACTCTCCAAAGCTATCCACTACACGTACCTCTGTTTGTGCCAATGGTTTTCCTACTGACCCAATTTTTGTTAATGCGTCCATATCTAAAAGAGAAGTAGCCGCGGGGGAATTTTCAGTTTGACCATATAGGTTTTGAACTTTGACATTTAGAAATGCCTCTTTCACTTGCTTC
Source organism: Lysinibacillus sp. NPDC047702 (assembly GCF_050272555.1). Classification (NCBI taxonomy): domain Bacteria; kingdom Bacillati; phylum Bacillota; class Bacilli; order Caryophanales; family Bacillaceae; genus Lysinibacillus; species Lysinibacillus sp. NPDC047702. The sequence goes on from NZ_JBNNMG010000014.1 coordinate 56,371, forward strand.
ACAAGCTCATAAGGCATCGGAGCTGCTCCATAACATAATAAACGCAAATGCTTAAAAGTATGTTCCATAAAGCCAGGTGTATTTAAAATCATCGTATACATCGACGGAACACCGAAAAAGATTGTCGCATCTGTCGTAGCAAGCTGTTTTAATGTATTTACTGGTGAAAAGGCTTCTTCAATGATAACTGTACCGCCTTGATAAAACATTGGCATTGCAAATACATGAAGCCCTGCACAGTGAAATAAAGGTGTACAAATAAACATTCTATCTTCCTTCGTCATATCCATCGAGGATGACCATATTTTCGCCGTTGAGACAATATTTTGATGTGTTAGCATTACTCCCTTTGGCTTACCTGTCGTTCCAGATGTATACATAACAACTGCTGTATCATCATTCACCAATTTGACAGAACGTCGCTGACAAGTATGACTCTCTATAATTTTTTCCATTTCCTTAAACCCAACAGCATGTGAAAAAGAATATGGAATATCCGCCAGTATTTCATTTAATCGCTCATCATAAATGAGTCCTTTTGCTTCTGAATGATTAAAAATAAATTCGACTTCTGGAGCCGCTAATTTTGTATTTATGGGCATAACCACAAAACCTGCTAATTGAACTCCGATATACGCAATTAAAAATAAATCTGAATTCAATGTATATAAGGCTATTACATCTTCTTTCTTATAACCTTGCTCTTGTAAATAAGCCGCAAAAGTTTCGGCACATTTGAAAAATTCTTGATAGGTTAACCTTTTTCCATCATACAACGTTGCAATTCCTTCAGGTTGTTGCACAGCATAGTTTTGTAAAATATCCGTCATTAGCATTGTCATTATAAGCCCCCAATTTTTTATTTTTAACATCAACTACCACTAATTAGTCTTGGCTCTGCATAATTTTCAGAAAATTATGATTATATTCTAGCAGGCTATCAAAAAGGTGGCAATTTTTCTACCTATTCGAAAATATGAAAGACATGCTTCAAAATATACTTAGACATTTTACTTTTCTATCAATTTCTGTTAGGTGTATGATACTTGTACAATATTTTAAGAAAGGCTTGGTTAAAATGCAGTACGCACTTTTAGGAGATTTACATTCTAATATAGAAGATACAAGGGCGGTGTTAGCTCATATTCAGCAAACTGCCAAAGATGCTAAAATAATAGGTTTAGGTGATTTATATGAATGTACTGTGAGTAAGAAAAAGGCTCAGACGGTGTCCGGTTTATCACTTCAAAAAGCTGCCATTGTCAATAAAGACTTTGAAAATTTACTGACGTTTCCTTCAATTCGTGGTAATCAAGAGGAACGTATTACTCGTGTAACAGGCATTGAACGATTTATAAAACTACCTGAAACAATTGAAATTGAAGGGGCATTACTAATGCATGGCCATCAATTTAAATGGAGCGTGTCATGGCAGCCAACATTTCCTTCATTTAAAAAATCACTCCTTTTCTTTGGACATAGCCATGAATCTGGTCTTTATCATGGTAATAAAAAACTACCTATTCGAATTCGTTTTGGTCAACCAATCGTGTTACAGGACAAGCAATATGGCATCAATGTTGGCTCAGTTGTTGATCATCGTGAGTGGTGTCTCTATGACAGCGAAAAACGAACAGTAACATTTATGTGTGCATCCATACTTGAAAAGGTAAGTGTTTCATAAGCAAGAAAATAGAAAGGGCTCTCCCGCATAGGAAGACCCCTTTGTATTAATGTATATATTGTTTTTTCTCGTTCATTAAAATTTGCTTTAGCTCTTTTAGTTTGTCGATGACAATATAGGATTCTTTTGTTATTTCAGTTAAATAAGTTTCGGCCACTGATTTATTACCTCGATTATATTCATGAACTGCCTTTTTTGCCAGTTCATGCACATGGATAAAAGGACGCTCTAATACAATGTATGCTTGCTCATTACTCAACAGCTTTTTCCCTGTACCGTAATACCATTCGCCAAGTCGAGACTCCTTTGGAGAACCAACATCCTGTTCAGTCATTGTTTCAAAGCCTAGCAATAAATTATATATTTTCCAGCGCCATAATAAATGGTCTGTAATTGCCAGTTCAATTATATCCTCTTGACTGATGATAAAGTTTTTTGAAATAGTGGATGAACGATAACCATCAATCATTTTACTTAGCTTATAAATTGCAGAACCCATATCAAACACAATCACCTTACTTTTTTGCATGCTCTCCGTCATATTTCGATTACGCTCTGAAATTTCCGATGATGATTCTGCCTGTGCCCTAGCTGTTGTCGCAATTTCCTCAAAGCGTATTCCTTGCTGCTGAAGATTTTTATTTAATTCTGTAAGCGTTTGTGAAATTTGTAGTGTATCTGTAACACCCTGATGTAAATCCTGTGAAAATTGATTTGTTAAGTTACTAATATTATTTGTAATAAGCAGCAGCTCCTGAATATCAGTATGAATGGATTTTACCGATGTATTTGTATCATCTGCTAGCTTTCGAACCTCTTCTGCTACTACAGCAAAGCCTTTACCAGCCTCACCTGCACGTGCAGCCTCAATCGAAGCATTCAGTGCCAATAAATTTGTTTGGTCTGCGATTCTTTTAATCAGCTCCATTAGCTTCGCTACACTGTTAACTCGATCAACTAAGCGAACAATATCCCCTTGCATGGACTTATGACCTTCATCTGTTGACTGTAAAATGGAAGAAACTTGCTGTAGTGATTCTAAATCCCCGTTTAATTTTTTTAATGCCTGTTTTGTATGAGTGGAAATATCCCCTACAGAAGCTGCTATTTCCTCTATACTTGCATCTAAATCATGCATGGAGTTGTCCACCGCAATGATTTCCTTTTGTTGAATATCTTGAAATTCAATAAGCTCTTTAATTGAGTCTAATTGCGTATTATATGTAATAATCTCGCCTAAGCCATTGACTACTGAGCCTCCTTGAATTTCAATGTATGTCTCAAGAATAATTTGTTGGTCAATCGTTACTAAACTATCATAAGACAGTAATACATCAAGCATTTTATCCTGATCACGGGATAATTCCTTCACAATCAATGGGATAATTAATTGATTTATAAGCGTATAGGCAGAAATCATCCAGTTTGGCAAAACACCGATTCGTGCATGAACATAAGCAATTTTCCGTCTTTTAAACACATAGTCTAAGTCCAGCTCATCATCAAACAAGCTGATAAAATGATTGTCGAATAAGCCTTTTAAGCGTTCCACAGTTGAGTGCGTATTGATAACATGATTGAATTCTGGTATTTCTAATAAACGATCGTAAAAGTTATCTAATATTTCCCTCCTATTATTTTCGTAAATTTTTCTTAAGAAACTTACAGATTCTCTTCTAATTCTAGATAATGCGAGGAAATCTAGTTTTTCTTTAAAACGCTCATTTGCCTCAATGTCTGAATTTTTTTCGGCTGAAAAATAATCATAGTCTAGATTAATTTTCTTTCTTTTGAACATAATGGCTCACTCCCTTAATGTTAAATACAATCATCACAATCTATAATTCATTAAGCTTTCTTTTCAATTCTTATCCATTACTTGGCACCTTTTCATCCATTAGCAATTATCATAATTATGAATGAAAATTAGCATATACATTTTACCAATAATACAAAAACTAGCATAGAATCTCTATAAATTCTTTACACTTTCTTATTCTTTTGTACACCTTATTGACAATTTCATTTTGTCATATCTATTTATATTCAACAAAAAACGCCAAAATCTTCTTTTGATTTTAGCGTTTTTTTCATGTTGTTGAAATACTATTATGTCGATGACATCAAGGTGATAAATTAAAAAGTATAGCCCATTTTCAAAACGAGGGGTTGATCTCCGTTCCGACTGAGTGCTTTCCTGGGGGCGTCCGATGAGCCGCTTCACTCGCATTGCTCGCTCCAGGGTCTCATCTGTGACGCTGAATCCCCAAGGAGTCACTCAGTCTACACTCCAATCAACCGTTGCTCATAGTATTTTCTATTGGCATTTCACACTAATGTATAGTGATAAGTTTGAAGTCTTAGCCATCATTATATTGTGCAAAAATGTAGCTTTGATAACATTTTTCAATGCGAAAGCAGAGCGGTAGCAATAAGTGGCTTTATGTAAAGTCAAAGTGGTTTTATCCATAAAATGCAGGACAACAACTATAGAATTGTGTCACTATTGTATCCATTTAATGATGGTGAGTAACATGCTTTTACTTTTCTTTTGAAGGAAGAAAATATTTAAAGTTCTACACTATTGCTGATTGGAGTGCAAGGTTACTCGACTCCCGTGCGATAACGAGACAGACGAGACCCTGAGGCCAACACGATGTTGGTCACGAAGGCGTTGTTGCTGTCGCTACGCTTTCGCACAGATAAATTGTCACAGGACGTGACGCACTTAGTCTTCGTTCCTCTAGCGCAGGAAACGGCTCGTCGCTCGCCCACAGGAAGCCTTGCTCTGCGCGAAAGCGAAGCGTCAGCGGCAAAGCGAGTAGCCTGGAACGGAGATCACCTTCATTTGACTTAGGAGTGTTCACAAAGAGTCTCTTGACCATTTAGTTTTTCAACACTATGAAAAAACGCCAAAATCTTCTTTTGATTTTAGCGTTTTTTTCGATAGGTCTTATTTTGCGATAAAGCTAGCAATTTTCACAATCCTTTAAAGCATCTAGAAGTTTTTCCATATCACAAATCTGCTGGCACATTGTATCAATCATACATCTTAGAATTGGTATTAACTCTTGGCAAATACAGAATCTTAACACATTCTGTGCCAGTCGAACCCCACCCTGGTGATGAACAATCATTTCTCTTAAATAGTTGATATTAATATTATTAGAGACTGGTGGTGCGCACATCGCCTGGAACATCACTTCAGTAATTTCTTTATAGGCACACATATATTCATACAATTCATACTCCGAATTTTGGACGATACAGCATCTATTTTGTATCGCTTCCAAACATTCTAACGTCTCTGTACTTGTTTTAATAATTTCTAAAGCAAGATTTTGAACAGGTATATTTGTTGTAAAGCGTAAAACATTTTCTGACATCTTAATTGCAGCTACTTGATGTGGGATAATTTGTTTAATAAAATTTTCAGAAATACTACATGTAATGGTCACATAGGTCATACCCTGCATCATCTTATCGAGGATTCGTTTATATTCCTCTAAATACGCCTTTGTTACATTACTGAGTTCAATTGATTTAGTCATTAGACACACTCCTTTCAGAGTAATGTATGCCTGAAAGGTTGATGTGCGGTAGACAATTGTACCAATGAATAATCATTAGTTCCTTCTTACAATATGTTTTTATTATTTTAGCGTGTCAGGAGTATAGTATGGCTCACTGGACGTTTTTGCTACACTTCTCTACATTACGATCAAGCTTATTTCGTATTGTTATATGTATCCATACAATTTTGACAAATGCATTTGCGTAAATCCTGTGGCACTTTTTGAAAAATTTCTTCAGGAAAATACACAGTCATGCACCAACAATCCTTTTGTCCTTGGATTACACCACAATGATTATCTTTTCCACATAACGGACAATTGTTTTCCTCTACTGTCATTGGGCAAAACACCTCCTAGTCATTACTCTACATAATAGCAAAAGAGGAGTACATAGATACATACCCCTCTAAAATCGACTTATTGCTTTTTTCCCTGAATCTGCTGCTTTACCTCTGTTACGTCTGTATCACTATACTTCTCTGTACCGTGCCCGCCATTTTGAGCCAAAAGCTTTTTAACCTCATTGTAAGATAAGCCTGCCTCAGCATTTTTTCTTTTGACATCATTAATATCGGTACTAGCAGCAGTATACTGGGCTTCATTTGGGTTATTCATAGCATTTATGACCTCCTATAATTCATCAGGCTGCAATTCAATTAGTTCGTCACCTTCACGTTGCACTTTTTTATTAAGTTCTGCAATCGGTATAGCGTCTACCGTTTGCATATCTTCGTGCAAATCAAAAATACTAATCCTATCTGAATCAACCATATCAGGCTTATCCTTACTTGCTAAATTCATAAACATCTTTTTTTCATGTGGTAAATTATCTTTATCCATTATTCACACTCCTTTTACATTAATGTGTGTAATGGTGAGTATATTATGTGTTTTTCATTTTTACACTTTTATCAACACGATGATATTCAGAAATTTGTATAACTCTCACATGCTTTGTATGCAGTTCATGATATATTCCTCTACTATCTGTAAAGGATATATATTGATCCCGTTCGCTTCGTACCAATGCTTCCGCCTTTTCCTGAGACTCAATATGAATAAATCTCCTGACATAATGCATTTCATCAAAGAAATACGTTATTTTAAACTCTTTCATTTAGCTATAGCTCCTTAATTACTGGATTTACTGCTTATCATATCTTATTATGTACTACTTTATCGGATTTTTTCATACCCTTAGCATATCTTATAGTAAAACAATAGGAGGTGATGCCATTGATTCATACAGTGAACGCAGGAGAAACATTGCCTCAAATAGCAAGTGATTATCGTACACCACTTTCATCTATCATTGCAGCTAATCCAGAAATCAATCCAAATGCACTTTATATCGGACAGCAACTAATTATCCCTGGTTTCCCTAATCCCAATACAATTCCTTATAAAATTGAAATTTCCACAGATAATCGCTGGCTTCGATTATATAAAAATGATGTTCTGCAAAAACAGTATCCCATTGCAGTTGGTAGAATGCTACATGATACACCAACCGGCTATTTTATTATTATAAATAAGGCTCCGAACCCTGGTGGTCCCTTCGGCACAATGTGGATGAGTCTTTCTAAGGAGCATTACGGCATTCATGGAACCAATGATCCAAGCTCTATTGGGCATGCCGTATCGCATGGCTGTATTCGCATGCATAATCAGGATGTTGAGGAGCTAGCGAGCATTATTCCAATCGGCACGAGTGTATTTATTCATCCTTAGAAAATTAAAAGGCTATCTCTTCTTTCGTTGTCAGATAGCCTCTTTACCAGTTATTCTACCTCTCTAGATTGCGCTAGCTTCGATAAATAATATTGCTCCTCTCTCAGCATATGATCCGCCATAAGAGCTGTAAACGTTCCTAATACTTCTGCACTTAGCTCCATTTCCTCTAACTCCCGTAAAAAGGTTTTGAATAATGTCATTTCTAGCTCTACTTCTTTATTAAAGCGATTTAATGCGGGGAATGCGTCTATATTTGAACGTAAATAACCTGTAAGCTCAACCGCTTTCAAATAAAATTGATCAAAATGCTGAGCAAATTCATAGCTTTTTTGCTTCAATCTTTTTTCTACCCCATCCAAATCATCTTTAATGATTCCTGCATGCCCTGATGCATCTAAAAGCCAGAGTAAATGATGATGTAGCTCATGAAAAATGGGTGGGACTTCCCCTTTTTTGAGATAGCTAAGAACAATTTGATACTCCTCTAATTCATTAACCATATGATTAATAAAGGTCGGCGATAGATGAATATTAATATTTCCTATTAATTGCTTTCTGAGGATATAAAATTTAAATTGCTTTAGTTGTTCTACCGCATCATCAACAGTAACTGAAAAGGCTACCGCATTATTGGCATCTATTGAATTCACATAAGTAAGAAGCTGTGTAAATTGATGAATAAATGAGCTCGCTTTTTTAATTTCCTCTGTCTCTGATGGATATAATGAATCATGAATAAATTGAGCATGATCTTTCAATATCCTCAGCCAAAACCTATGCTCAAATACTGCATGTTGTAAGTAATTCGACAAGCAACTACATCTCCTTTATGTTGTTCGTTGCTCTATTCTATTCTTCTTAAAAATCTAATATTAATAATCGGATAAAAGTTAATCCCTCAAATTGTGTTTCGTATAGGATGAAACGCTTATAGCTATACTACATAATGCTGAAGCAACAAAAAGAATTGGGAGGGATTCGCTTGTCCATAAAAAACAATATATTATCTATTTTTGCTTTAGGTGGCATTAATGAGATTGGCAAAAATATGTATGTCGTACAATATGGAGACGATATACTGATCATTGACTGTGGTGCAAAGTTTCCAGATGAAAGCTTGCTGGGGATTGATTTAATCATCCCTGACATTACGTATTTACAGGAAAATAAAGAAAAAATTAAAGCATTAATTGTGACACATGGACATGAGGATCATATTGGTGGAATTCCTTACTTTCTAAAAAAGTTGAATGTTCCTATTTATGCCACAAGATTTACGCTTGGATTAATCGAATTAAAGCTAAAAGAGCATAAGCTTTTACGAGAAACCGATTTAGTAGAAATCCACTCCGATTCATCATTAAACTTTGGACAAGTTGATGTTAGTTTCTTCCGAACAAATCATAGTATTCCTGATTGCCTAGGAATCGTTTTCCACACCCCTGAAGGAAACGTAGTACACACTGGTGATTTTAAATTTGATTTAACACCTGTTAATAATCAATTTGCAGATATTCATAAGATGGCTGAAATCGGCACAAATGGCGTATTAGCTCTTATCTCTGAAAGTACCAACGCAGAAAGACCGGGGTTAACACCATCAGAAAAGCTTGTCGGTGATCATATTGAAGAGGCATTTTTACATGCCGAGCGTAAAATTATTATTTCTACGTTTGCCTCAAATGTGAATCGTATTCAACAAATTGTCAATGCTACTATCGCTACGGATAGAAAGCTTGCATTGCTAGGTCGCAGCATGGTGAATGTGGTGGATGTAGCACTTGAGCGAGGATATTTAAACATACCAGAGGACATGTTAATTGATGCACGAGAAGTAAAATATCTCTCTCCGGAGGGAGTAGTCGTTCTATGTACTGGTAGTCAAGGAGAGCCATTGGCAGCTCTATCACGGCTAGCAAGTGGTAGTCATCGTGAGGTGAAAATCTTACCTGATGACACTGTTATTTTAGCTTCATCCCCTATCCCAGGAAATGAGAAGGGTGTTTCACGCATTGTCGATAATTTATTTCAGCTTGGCGCAAAGGTTATTTACGGCTCCTCTAGCCATACAGGTATGCATGTTTCAGGACATGGCTATCAGGAGGATTTAAAACTAATGCTCACTTTAATGAAGCCAAAATTTTTCATTCCCATTCATGGGGAGTTCCGTATGTTACACCAGCATCGTTTGCTTGCAGAATCTGTTGGTGTCAAAAGAGGACATACCTTTATTATGAAAAATGGGGATGTAGTTGATATTGAAAATGCTAAGGCTAGGCAAAACCGAAAAATCCCGTCTGGAGACACGTATGTAGACGGCATAGGTATAGGTGAGGTAGAAGGCATTGTCCTACGTGATCGTAAACAGCTTTCAGAAGATGGTATGTTAGTCATCGTTTTAACACTTAGTAAGACTGATGGAACATTTATTTCAGAACCTGATACAATTTCACGTGGTTTTGTTTATGCGAAAGATTTCGAGGAGCTTTTGACAAAAGTTAATTTTCTTGTGAAAGAAACAGTCAATGAGCTACAAGAAGAAGGTAGACAGCAAATTCATGTCTTAAAAAGGGAAATTAAACGCGCTGTTGGTCAATATCTTTTTGCACAAACAAAAAGAAAACCAATGATACTGCCCATTATTATTGATATATAAAAGTCGGTGCGAGGGTTCACCTTCTCTCGCACCACTGATTTACTTTACTGAATACTGAATGATTTAAAAAAATCTGTAGCATGTATGTCCTTGAGTAAATCGCCCTTAAAAATTCTATATAACAAAAGATTGTAAAGATGCTGCCCCTGATTAAAGCCATGATATACATTTTTTACTTGCCCTTCTATAGTCGAGGTAAATTGATGAAAATACTGTGGTAGTCCATCTATTTTGGTCAATAGAAATTCTTTATTTTTTATTAAATGCTGCACTGTATTTAAAATTTGTACCATACTATACTGAACCTCTATTATTGGAACATTGAGGGAAATCCGATATAGATGATACCATTCTTTATTTACTTGATACCAGTTCAGAAAATGGTATAAATAATCACTTAAAATAATCGTTTCATCTGGAATAATCGCTATAAGATCATGGGCAATCCATACCTCATCTTCACACTGATATACATGTTTATTGCTAGCATTTAAATTAGCCTTCGTAAGTATGATGGTTTTCGCGGGTACTGTTGTACATTTAAAATATTTTTCATATGTACAATTAATTTTTGGTAATTCATCCATTTTACCATCAAGTATTAGCTGCTTTAAGTATTTAGCTGAAATGAAGGGAGATCCGCTTTTTGAGAAATATTTCTTTTTCGGTACTATTTCACCAGTCTCTATTATAGCTATTTCGTCTAATCGATAACATTTAACCATGCTTAAATCCTCCAATCCTAACATCAAATTTACATACATTGAAACTCATTAAAGAAACATAAATGTTGTTTTTCACATCCAGCTCACCTTAATAAGAGCTTCCTTTTATCAATTGTACCATTTTAATATAACTTTATCTCTATTATACCACTATAATAGTATATGCATTTTCAAGGTTTTTCACTAGCTTTTTACATAGAGGTGATTCATATGTCAGACTTTTTAAAGCTAGTAGGTGAACAACTCCGTATTATTAGAGTATCCAAGGGACTTAGTCAGGAAGAAGTCGCAGAAAGAACGGGAAAATTAGGTTTTAGCAAGGGGAGAGTTTCAAATATTGAACATGGGCAATCGAATATTACATTGAGCACTTTAGAAACACTAATAAAAGCGTTAGATATTGCCCCTGAGGAAGTTTTTAATTTTCAAAAATTATCTGGCGTTACTGATATTGAAGAAAAGAATCTCATGCTTGATATACATCGTTCATTATTAAGGGAACGTAATTTAGACGAGGTAAAATACGTAGTACGCATTACGAAGGATTTTTTAGATACGATTGATTCACAATCAAAGAAAAACAGCTCCAATGGTCAATAGCATTGGGGCTGTTTTAACAGTAAGATTACCACACCTAGAAAGCTATGACGTTCAACAGCCCCTATCTAGCACAAATACAAGTCAATCATGCACATATACTCATCAATTCAGCAATCTCCCCCTCAAAACGAAAATTTCCTTATATATTCGAAAACACCAAGGAATTAAGACATACCAAACTTTTGGCGGTAGCCGCATTTTCTACAAAGCTCCTCAACCGCTTCTCTCCGTGAAAAACCATCCACAATATTATTTGCTCGCTCTCCTTCTACAATTTCACCAAAGGATTTCTCATGCACATTCCCTAAATTGATGACCCCCTCACCATCTAGACAGCATGGCACGACAGTACCATCCACTAAAATAGCTGCTTGACTTCGAAGAGCATGACAAAAACCTTTGCCTTCATCCTCAGGGGCGAGTAAGCTTGGCCACCTAAATTCATGATCCTGATTTAAATAAATATTATGGGCAATTTTTACACCTTTACCAGGCTGTACTTTTTCTTCAATGCGATAGTCTAGATGGTATTCATTCTCTAGAACTTCCAATGTTTCACGGTTTCTACGGGCAGCGATATCAGAGACATGATCCTTTTGTAAATTCCATAAACGATAGGAAATAATTGTATTGTATTCTCGCGCAGCACGAACGAAATCCAATATATCTCCCAAATATTTTTCACGATTTTCTGATCCCTCATGTCCATCAAAGCTATGTAAAGAGAAATTGATTTGACGTAAGGCTGGTTTTCCTAGCAGCTTTTCACGATTTTTTTTAATCAGCGTACCATTTGTTGTAATATTCACTTTAAAACCTTTTGCATGTGCAGCATCAAGTAGCTGGTCAATCCGTGGATGTAACAGAGGCTCACCCTTTACATGCAAATAAATATATTTTGTGTGTGGACGTATTTCATCCAGTATGTTATTAAATTGTTCCACCTTTATCAGACCCTTTGCACGGGCAGTTGGCGGACAAAAGCTACAGGCTAAATTACAGACACTTGTTATCTCTATATAAACCTTTTTAAATGTTCTCAATGTTGATTCACCGTTCCAGTTCTATAAATATTCAAATCCTATTTATTTTAACAAATTTATATGATAAGGGGCATCTTTCAGTATTTATGTCTTAGTCACTCATATTATTTATCATTATCTGGCTACATGTACAAGTAAGTTTGAAAAACATTAATATTTTAATAATGATACTAAAAAGAAGGGAGTGAAAACTATGTCTGATCATAAACGTGATAACGAACATTCAAAGGATCAAGCTAAAAATCATATTACCATCAATTTTACTTTTAATATCGGCAATACAGATATCCACTTTGAACAAAGGGCTGAGGGTGGCGGGCAAATCAATAAGGATGTTGGCACTAATGCCAACCAAGGCGGGCAAAATGCAATTAATGGCAGTACTAGAAACGTAAACTCTCAATTCGCCGATGGAAATGGTCGAAGCGGTATTGCTGGGAACGATAATGATGAGGCTGGAGGTCAACAAGGAATAAAAGTAAGAGATAGTCTAGTTATCGACAGTGATATCCATTCATCCTCTAACCACAGTGAAAGTAATGAAGAGGAGAATGAATAAGTATTGACACACCGAAAAATAAAAGCTTCTATCTGGAGGAATATTTTATTCCAACAATTATAGAAGCTTTTTGTCTGAAAGAGCGTCAACCTGTAACTCTCTTTCAGACATTTCGTTTATAATTCTTTGTGCCATCATACGAATATAGCACTGGCTTACTGTCAACATTTGTTTCTAAATGAACAGGTCGCCCCCAGAGCTGATAAATATACGGCAGGACATTTTCTAAATAGTGTGGATCTAGCTCCATTCCCTCGTAGCCATGTACTAAATAAAGCTCCCCATTTCGAAGATAATCTCCATTTTTGACAACGATATAAGGAAACCCTCCATTTACACGCATAGAAACAAGCTGATCCCTTACCATCTCATATTCCTTATCCGTAATACGGTATTCATTACCCTTTTTTTGAAATAAATAGAGATCTTCTTGTTTCGCTAAATCCTTTGTTAAATAGTTGCGAATAAAGGATATATCTGATTCTATCTCTCTTACCTCAAACATTTTTTCCCTACCTGAATTGGGTTGAACACCTAACTTTTTCATTTCTTCTGTTGGATGATTAAAACGATTTTCAATATCCTCAAATATTTTCACACCAAGATAATAAGGATTTATAGATGTCTTTGAAGGCTGCACTACACCTGCATTTAATTTTGCATATTCGATTGTTTCCGCTGTTGTTAGTTTAAGCTCCCGCATAATGCGCTGATGCCAAAAGGAAGCCCAGCCCTCATTCATAATTTTTGTTTCTAGCTGGGGCCAGAAATAAAGCATCTCTTCTCGCATCATCGTCAACACATCTCGCTGCCAATCCTCTAGTTCACGGCTATGCTCTTCTAAAAATAATAATAGATCCTTTTCAGGCTTTGGCGGAAACTTCTTTATTTTTCGACGAATTGGATTCGATTGTTTTTCCTTGTTATCTAAATTCCACAAATCATCATAAGGTGATTTTGCGGGGATAATTTCCTCTTCAAATTCATCCGCTGTATCCCAGGATAGCTTTGGACGTAAAATGGATGGATCGATATGCTCCTGAATCGCTAAAACCGCATCCAAAAACTTTTCAACCTCATCCTTGCCATAGTCTCTTTCATAGCCTGCAATCCGTTCAGCAGTGGCTGTCATGCTTTCCACCATATCTCTTCTAGTATTAGAGAAGCGTACATTATTTTTAAAGAAATCACAATGTGCCAACACATGGGCAATTATTAGTTTATTTTGTGTTAAAGTATTTGTATCAAGCAAAAATGCATAGCATGGATTCGAATTAATCACTAGCTCATATATTTGACTTAGTCCTAAATCATATTGAAGCTTCATTTTATGAAACTGTTTCCCAAAGCTCCAATGTGAAAATCGTGTAGGCATACCATATGCGCCAAAGGTATAGATTATATCTGCTGGACAAATTTCATAACGCATTGGAAAAAAATCTAAGCCAAAGCCTGAGGCAATTTCCGTAATTTCATCAATCGCTCGATGCAGCTCATTCATCTCCATTTTTTCTGCCCCCTCCCTTGAACATATATGCTTGAAACGTTTCGGATTTATTCCTCATCTTTTTTGAAAAAGCTCTTTAAGGCATCATACACATCGCCCTTCTTTTTCAAAATATGATACCTAAATTTCGGATCATCTATCTTTTTGTAAGTGTACATAAGTGTAGAAAAACGATTATGCTGATTCACTTCTCCATATCCAAACATACTCGAAACTTCCATTAACTCACCAACCAGTTTCAAGCACTTTTCATTATCCATCGAAATGTTCTCACCATCTGAAAAATGCACTGGATAAATATTGTAGCGAGAAGGATTATACTTTTCTCGAATTAGCTCCAACGCCTTTATATAGGCTGACGAGCATATTGTGCCTCCGCTTTCTCCCTTTGTAAAAAATTCCTCCTCTGTTACCACTTTCGCCTCTGTATGATGCGCAATAAACTCAATTTCCACTGTTTCATACTTAGAACGTAAAAATTTTGTCATCCAGAAGAAGAAGCTTCTTGCACAATATTTTTCAAAGGAACCCATCGAACCACTTGTATCCATCATCGCAAGAACAACGGCCCTGGATTCAGGCTTATCAACCTCATCCCATGTTTTAAAACGTAAATCCTCATTATGAATTGGTGTTATTTCTGGTTTTCCCTGCATCGCATTGCGCTTAAGTGCATTTAGAATCGTGCGTTTTTTATCAACGTTCCCCATCAGACCTTTTTTCCGAATATCGTTAAACTCAATTTTTTCAGTTTTAATATCTGCTTTTTCTTTCTGTTGTAGATTAGGCAGCTCTAGCTCATTAAATAAGACATTTTGAACTTCTTCAATGCTTACCTCAGCCTCATAATAGTCTTGGCCTGGCTTATCACCAGCTTCCTTTCCTTTACCAGCAGCTTGATTGCCTCTGCCTGGCTCGCGAGCAACTACATCCCCTACATTACTGTCTCCTTGTCCTTGCCCAACATGCTTGGAATTATCATAGTTATATCGAATTTTATATTCATCCAGTGAACGAATAGGAATTTTAATAACATCACGGCCATTGGACATGACAATACTTTCCTCACTAACTAAATCAGGCAAATTATTCTTGATTGCATCTTTTACTTTTTCCATATGACGTTGCTGGTCTTGGTGCCCTTTACGATGGAGGGACCAATTTTCCTGAGAGATGACATAGCGTTTGTTTTCGTGTTCAGTCATTTTTATCCTCACCCATCTGCTCAAATTCGCTTTTTCTATACTATGCTAGAAATCCTCTTTCTTGAACTTTTTTCGAGAAATCAATTATGTTCGTTTTTTTCAATATGAAGATAAAAGGAGTGGCCCTTAAAATGGGACACTCCTATTCACTCCTATCAAACTAGTTTATCGATTTAACAGACTACCCACATATTGCAATAATTCATTTGCAGATGCTGTATTATAGCCATGCTCATCGACTAATCTTGCAACAACCTCATTAATTTTCTTAAGCTGTGATTCATCCGGCATTTTTGAAGACGTTGTAATCTTCACGACATCCTTTAAGTCTGCAAATAATTTCTTCTGAATCGCCTCTCGTAATCGCTCATGAGAATTATAGTCAAATCGTTTACCTTTTCGTGCATAGGCAGAAATTCGAATGAGAATCTCTTCACGGAATGCCTTTTTAGCATTCTCTGAAATGCCAATCTGCTCTTCAATTGAGCGCATTAATTTTTCGTCAGGATTCATTTCCTCCCCAGTTAGAGGATCTAAAATTTTATTTTTATTACAAAACGCCTCTACATTATCGAGGTAGTTGTTCATCAATGTTTTTGCCGATTCCTCATACGAATATACAAAGGCCTTTTGTACTTCATTTTTAGCAATTTCATCGTACTCACGACGAGCAACTGCAATGTAATTCATGTATTTTTCACGGTCCTCTTGAGAAATGGAAGCATGTTGATCCAATCCATCTTTCAGTGCCCGTAAGACATCTAATGCATTAATAGATGGTATCTCTTTGCGAATAATAGCAGAAGAAATACGATTAATGATATAGCGTGGATCAATACCGTTCATGCCTTCATTTGGAAACTCTTTTTTAAGCTCCTCTAAGTCAACGGAATTAAATCCCTCCACATTTTCTCCGTCGTACAGGCGCATTTTTTTTATAAGATCCACACCTTGTTTTTTCGGTACTTCTAGTCTTGTGAGAACCGAAAAGATTGCTGCGGCCTTTAAAGCATGAGGCGCAATATGCACATGAGACATATCACTCTCTTTTATCATCTTTTCATAAATATGCTCTTCCTGGCTAACTTTCAAGTTATACGGAATTGGCATAACAATAATACGTGAATGTAAAGCCTCATTTTTTTTATTGGAAATAAATGAACGATATTCCGTTTCATTTGTATGTGCTACGATTAATTCATCAGCACTAATTAATGCAAATCGACCTGCTTTAAAATTCCCCTCCTGTGTTAAAGATAATAAATTCCATAAGAATTTTTCATCAAGCTTTAACATTTCCTGGAATTCCATCATACCTCTATTTGCCTTATTTAGTTCCCCGTCAAAGCGATACGCTCGAGGATCTGATTCTGAACCAAACTCCCCAATTGTGGAGAAATCAATACTACCTGTTAAATCTGCAATATCCTGTGATTTAGGATCCGATGGTGTAAATGTTCCAATGCCTACACGTCTGTCTTCTGAAAAAGTTATACGTTCAATCATCACATTTTCAATACGTCCATCGTATTCCTTTTCAAGACGCATCGTATTTAAAGGTGATAAGCTTCCTTCAATTCTTATGCCATATTCCTCTAAAAATTCATTACGCAAATGATGAGGAATCAAATGTAGAGGATCTTCATGCATTGGACATCCCTTAATTGCGTAAACTGCGCCTTCGTCTAACCGCGAATATTGCTCAAGTCCACGTTTTAACAGGGTCACGATTGTTGATTTCCCTCCACTTACGGGTCCCATTAATAACAAAATACGTTTCCTAACATCTAATCTTCGTGCTGCTGGATGGAAATATTCCTCCACCAGTCTTTCAATTGCTGTTTCAAGCCCAAAAATTTCATGCCCAAAAAATTCGTACATTTTTTGCCCATCGCGTTCCTCTACACCAGCGCTTTTTATCATATTGTAGACGCGTGAATGGGCTGTTTGTGCAACTTCAGGTCTTTCCTTAATGATGCTTAAATAATCTGCAAATGTACCTTCCCACTTCAGCCGATTTTCTTCTTCGCGATAGCTTTTCACTTTATCTAAAATGTTAATAGCCTTCCCTCCATTCAGGGCTTGATTTATAACATAGTATGAAGTAAATGACATTATGATACCCATTACTTTTTCTTTGCCAAAGTTTCTTCCTATTGTTTCTATTTATTTACCGCATACTAGGATGGAGTTAACACTGAATAAATGAGGTGTTGCCAATCATTTTCATCGAATTTTCATTTTAAATATTGCTCCACAGTATTAGTTTAATTTAGTAACGTACCACAGCAATCCACTTCTTTTCCCACAAAAAGTGCTGAATGAAGAAAAAAAATTCGGTTATTCTAACGGTAGAAAGGAGGTCCATTATTGAATCGCCATTTTATTTTTCTTTTATCATGGATATTATTATGGAGTTATACAAGCCCTGTGATTGCTTTAGCCAATGATAAACCCTCAGAAGAAGAAATTTTACAGCAACGCATGACCTATTATGTCCAATTTGATGAATTACTCATCCCCTGGCATTTCTTAGCAGCCATTGATCAATATGAGCGCAATCTGCAATCCGTTCGCAAGGACATACCAAAAAGAGGGGGTATTATCGCCATTCAATTTTCCGATGAATATTGGTCAGGCCCTTTAAATCCTATAAAAGAAGATACTTCTCCAGAAACGATAAGCTATTTTGGAGGAATGGGTCTCGATGGTAATGGTGATGGTGTTGCCAATCCAACAGACGATGCTGATGTCATATTTTCCATGGCTAGTTTTTTAAGCAAATTTGGAACAACTGATGAGGATTTTAAATTAGCTTTATGGGATTATTATGGAAGTGAGGAAGCTGTTAATCAAATCTTCACCATTTCCACTATGTATAGACATTTTAAAACAACCGAACTTTATGCTCATACCTTCCCAATCCCTACGAATTACGATTACAGTTATCGAGGTACATGGGGAGCTAACAGAGGCTGGGGTGGACGACGCATCCATGAAGGAACAGATATTTTCGCTAGCTATGGAACTCCTGTAGTTTCTACTTCATATGGCGTAGTGGAAATAAAAGGTTGGAACCAATTTGGTGGCTGGCGAATTGGTATCCGCGATAATCATAATTCATATCATTATTATGCCCATCTTGGTAGCTATCATAAGGATATTGAAGTAGGTGATATTGTCGAGCCTGGCACGGTTCTTGGTTATGTAGGAAGCTCTGGCTATGGCAAGGAAGGTACATCGGGTAAATTCCCTCCTCATCTGCATTATGGTATCTATAAATTCAATGGACGTACAGAATGGGCGTTCGATCCATATCCTTCATTATTACAATGGGAACGACTAGCCAAAAAGGCAAAGGCAAAACAGTAATTACTGAGCAGCACTTGATGCATTTGCAGCAAGTGCTTTTATTATTTAGGTATAAATACTTAACGAACAGAAAATTTTTTCAAGAATATTTCGAGAACATATACAATTAACTACTAACAAGATTTTCCTTTATTTATTATTGTACTAAAAAACTATTTTAAATTTTTCCACTAAAAGGACTTATTTATATATTGATTTAGTTATAAAATAATATTTGTACTATAATAATTTACATGTTAATACATTACTAAAATATGCTAGCATTTCAAAATTAAACAAATAAAAGGATGGGAAAGATGAAAGGGATATTTCAGTTTAAAACACTTAAAGCAAGGATATTAAGTGCATTTCTTCTATTGTTAGTTTTTGTTGTTTGTTTCACGACCTATACTTACATTTCCAATACGCAGATGGAAAAGCAAGCAAAGGGCTTAGTAAACGAAGATTTAATTGTTATGACAGCAAGTAAACATTTAGCCATGTCTATGAGTGTACGGTTATCTTCGGCTTTAAGCTATGTTATATCAGGCGACGAAAAATACATAGAGACGTTTAATCAATATCGACAAATTGCTGAGGAAAGCAATAGTATTGTAGAGAAATTTGAAAACACACCGGAGCGTGAAAAACTAGTAGCAATGGCACGGGAGTGGAGTAATCGTGTAAATACTCAAGTATTTGATGTCTATAAAAGAGGCGACAAGGAATTGGCATTACAAAATTTAACAGCCATTAATGACCTTGTAACAGAAGTTCGCATCGGTTATGAGGAACTAGCGAATAATCGTTCTGAATCTATTACAAAGGTTGGGAATGAGGTTGTCTCTACTAGCTCTAGCAATAAAACAATTGGAACGATAGCTAGTATTGTCTTGACAATTGCTGGTATTGTTATTGCCATTATTACAGCAAGTAAAATTTCAAAGCCCATTACCATTGTTTCAGAGCGTATGGGTGAACTAGCAGAAGGAAATCTTCGGCATGACCCATTGGTTGTTGATCAACGGGATGAAATAGGTCAATTAATGCTGGCCGCAAATGAAATGAATCAAAAATTAAAGCAAACGATTAGCTCGATTCATACTGTTTCAGAAACTGTAGCAGCTAGTAGCGAGGAGCTTGCTCAATCTGCCAATGAGGTTCAAACAGGAACAGAGCAAATAACCGTAACAATGCAGGAACTTGCCTCAGGTACTGAAACTCAGGCATTTACTGCAGGTGATTTAGCGGAAACCATGACATCGTTCCAACGTAGTATTCATGACACAACACAAGAAGGAATTGAATTGAAAGAGCATTCAGGTCATGTTCAAAATTTAACATCGACGGGTAAAAATTTAATGATCCAATCAACACAGCAAATGAACGCGATTAATGAAATTGTTTTAAATTCAGTGAGAAAAGTCGAAAGTTTAAACGACCAATCAGCAGAAATTTCCAAGTTAGTTTCTGTAATTGATGAAATCTCGAACCAAACAAACTTACTTGCTTTAAATGCTGCCATTGAAGCGGCTCGTGCAGGAGAGCATGGAAAGGGCTTTGCAGTGGTAGCTGACGAGGTACGTAAGCTGGCTGAGCAAGTCCAATTCTCTGTGACAGATATTTCAACAATCGTTAACCGCATCCAAGGAGAGACTAGCAATGTAACCTTGGCACTCCAATCAGGCTATGCAGAAGTAAAAAAAGGATCAGCTCAATTAAATCAGACAAATGAAACCTTTGAACAGATATCAGGTGCTGTTGAGGATATGATTCTCAACATTAATGCGATTTCGGAAAATTTAAATAAGCTAGCCCAAAACTCTGAGTCCATCAATACCTCTGTCGACGAAATGGCCTCGATTTCCCAAGAGTCCGCAGCAGGTGTGGAGCAAACAACAGCAACAGTAGAGGAAACCGCAAGTACTATGGAGGAAATTTCAAGAAGCGCTAGTCAGCTCGCAGGTATGTCTGAAGAGCTAAACAGTCAGCTGCAACAATTTAAAATCTAAAATTTGTCACTTCTTGATAACTGTGATTTCGGGGGATACTGGGATTGTACTTTACCTTGCCTGATCGATTCTTTGGCTTA
Source organism: Lysinibacillus sp. NPDC047702 (assembly GCF_050272555.1). Taxonomy (NCBI): domain Bacteria; kingdom Bacillati; phylum Bacillota; class Bacilli; order Caryophanales; family Bacillaceae; genus Lysinibacillus; species Lysinibacillus sp. NPDC047702. The sequence goes on from NZ_JBNNMG010000014.1 coordinate 77,102, forward strand.
CCTGAGCAGTTTTCGGGGCTACCTGAGCACTTCGGGGGGCTGCCTGAGCAGTTTTTTGCCCTACCCGAGCACTTATGGAGGACACCTGAGCACTTTCACGTCCTACCCGAGCACTTCGGGAGGACACCTGAGCACTTTCACGCCCTACCCGAGCACTTCGGGAGGACCCTAAGCAGTTTCACGCCCTACCCGAGCACTTCGGGAGGACACCTGAGCACTTTCACGTCCTACCCGAGCACTTCGGGAGGACACCTGAGCACTTTCACGTCCTACCCGAGCACTTCGGGAGGACACCTGAGCAGTTTCCCTTCCTACCCGAGCAGTTCGGGGGGATACCTGAGCAGTTTCTTGTCCTACCCGAGCTATTCGAGGGGGCGCCTGAGCAGTTTCCCTCCCTACCCGACTTTTATCAAAAAAAGCTATCTCGATCTATTTTAATCAGCAGAGATAGCTTTTTAATTCTTATTGCCAATGGCGAATTGGTACTCTTTCAAGTTCATAACGTTTAATAATCACACTTATCCTCTGATACCATTTCTCACATAGCTCTATAGACTCTACGTACTCTTCTTCCTCCCTAGAAATTGGCTCATCCTGATTTAAGAAAACATATTCTAAAATAGGGTCTGATAAATTATCAGCTACAATTTTCAAAGCTAAGTGAGAGACAGTATTATACTCAGGGTCATCTTCATCTATCTCCTCCACTTCAATCTCCTGATCCTCTAATAAAGAGCCACTTATTAAATGATTGCTAGTTCTTGCAATAAATATTTCGTCCTCCACTATTGCCACTTCATATATTTTATTGAAGGGAATTTCCTTTTTTATTAATTCCTCTGCTAAATCTTCCCTACTTGCGAGATAAAGTGTATTTGTCGGTTCGTCTAATAATAAAGCACTTAAGTAATCCTCTGCTAGGATGCACTGTGTATGGGGAATTGCCAACAGCTCCTGTTCACTCGCATCCCTCAAATCATCTAGTCTACTTAAATATCTATTACGCTCTTTCATGTAATGGACACTTCCGGCAATTATGAGACCTAAACCTATAAAAAAATATAGCCTATTAAATAGAATCGACTCAACTGCTTTAGCTAGTAATAAATAGATAATCCCTAGAAAAAAGACAAAAAAAGTTTTCATCTATATCCCACCCTCAAAAAGATAATCGATAGAACAGTACAACCATACATAGTAGAAATTCTATTCTACTAATAACCTTTTCATTCTTAATTTTCATGGGTATTTTCATATAACGGTAAAAAAACATAAGGTCATCGGCCAATCAATAAAATGTTATTTCCTCTAAGTTGAACATATTGCTCACGATATGTTAATGCAACAGCTTGAAGAGACATCTAATCCCAAAACATATGAACAGCATACGTCCATTTTAGAAAAAGAAAAAAATATTTTTAAATATAAAACAAGTATTTAAAATAAACCATGATGTATATGAACTTTCAAAACTAACGCTTCTCTAGAGAAATCAAAAGTGGACTTAAAAGAGATGATGCCTGCACAATACGAGGGCACTAAAAAAGTCGATTTGCCACAAAAAATGTGATACAAACCGACTTTTTTTAGTTTTCAAATCTAACAAAAGACAGATTTCTAATATAAAAAAGTGAATTTATTTAGTTTTTCAATGCTCTTACACAATACAGACATCATCTTCGTTAGGATGTTTCTTTATAAAGGAGACTCTTTTTAGTTAGATTGCTCTACTAACTCTTCCTTACTTCCTACATCATCTAAGCTCTTATCTTGTTCTATCCTATGCATTTCAAGTACATGCTGTGTAGGAGGAATAAGCAGGCTTACTACTACGATGGTAATGCCTGTAATCACAACACCAGAGAAGACAGGAGCCTGCCATAACTCGTTTAATAAGCCTAAGAAACCTTCAGATTGGATATTGAGGCTCGGTACATATGTCAATGATGTAACAATATAGTATACCAGCCCTACTGAAATACTTGCCCAAACTGCTGGCGTACTTACTCGTTTCCAGAATGGTCCTAAAACAATTGGCCAGAAAATTGTTACAAAAATAATGTCCCATGCTAAGTACGCTAAATCAATTACTTTTTGGAAGCTCACTGCAAGGACTAAGCCTAGTAAAGCACTTGCAATAATAACAGTACGAGAAAATCTTAATAGTTTTTTAGGATCAGGATTACGGTTAATAAAGTCTAAATAAATATTTTTTGTCACAATTCCTGAAGTGGCAACATAGCATGCAGCTACCGTTGACATTCCCATAGCAGCCATTGCTGTTAAAAAGATTGCCGCTAATAATGGAGGGAAATACCCTTGCGCAAATGTAAGCATTAATGTTTCTGGATTTGAACTATCAGGATAAATGGTCTTGAATGCCTCTCCTAACATTCCTGGAATCCAACTAATTGCAATAATAATTGATCCAGCAATAATCATACTGCGCTGTGCTACTTTCGGGCTTTTGGCAGCAGCTACCCTTTGCCCTAAATCCACTGCTGGAATGTCGCCAAGTGCTAACACAAGATAAAGCGTCCAAAACTCTGCTCCGGCCTTTTCGAATAATGTACCGATATTCCACCATTCAGGATTAAATGTAACATCAGGATAATAGAACAAAATGAAAATCGTAATACCTAAGATTCCTGCTACTGCAAGAGCGCCCTGTACAATTTCCGTATAGGCTACTGCCCAGAGCCCACCAATCACTGAATAAAGGGCCGTTAGCGATACGAATAGCAATGCAGCAGGTATGAAATCAATTTGTAAAAGCTGCTGAATAATATATGTTCCACCCACCGTTAGCGCAGCCGCATTAAAGACACCAAAGGCTATTGCCATCACGACTCCTGTATATGCACCTAGCTTCTTACTACCATATCTTAATCCATAGTAATCTGCTAATGTCCATCCCTTCAATCTTCGTAGTGGCTTTGTCCAGATAAGTGCCCCAAGAATCATACAAGTGCCTAAGCCACCCATTGTTGCCGAGCCTTCAAAACCTCCACTAGTATAGCCTGAACCTACAGCAGCAAAAAAGAAGGGCGCAGCTAATAAAGCGGCAACTAAGCTTCCTGTTACGACAGATAGCGGCATGCTCCATCCAGCAACAATTAAATCCTCAGCAGTATGGACACGCTTATAGCCTTTATAGCCAATATAATAAATAAAAATTAAGTATAAGCTAAAGATGATTATATTTAACATAAGTATGGCTCCTTAGTTTTTCGCTTTATCCATTCATAACAACGCCACCATTAGGCGTTAAAAGCTGGCCTGTATAGAAATTCGCATTTTCTGATGCTAAAAATAGTACACTCTTTGCAATTTCTTCTGGCTGTGCTAATCGTTTTAAAGGATATTTAGCGGACTCTTCCTCTACGTAGTTGTCACCAAATTCCTTAAGGATATCTGTGAATGTCCCACTAGGAGCTACTGCATTGACTAAAATAGAAGGAGCTAATTCTCTAGCTAAAGCTTTTGTAAAGGCGTTAATCCCACCTTTAGCAGCCGAATAGTGCGTAAACTCTTCACAGCCCAAGCTACCAATATCAGAGGAGATATTAATAATTTTCCCGTTGTTCCGTTCCTTCATTCTTTTTACTGCTTCACGGCAATTATAGAAGCAGCCATATAAATGCACTTTAATCATTTTATCCCACTGCTCGTCAGTCAAATCTGTAATGCTTGAAGCCTGAGCAAATCCGGCGTTATTGACAAGAATATCAATTGCTCCTAAATGTGTATCCATATATTGATACATGTCATGCACTTGCTGAGAATCCGATACATCTGCATTGAATTTAAAAGCCTGCACGCCAAACTGTTCTGCTTGTGTACGAACTTCTTCTGCTTCCTTGTCATCTCCAATATAGTTGATTAAGAGATTAGCACCGTGCTCGGCAAAGCCTAATGCGATAGCTTTGCCGATGCCCTTACTTGAACCAGTAACAAGAACATTTTTTCCTTTAAAATTAATTTCCATGATGATTATTCTCCAATTTGAATTTTGAAACGAGTGCTTGCAATTCTTCTGCTGTTTTTCCTAATGAAGAAGAAGCCTCTTTTACTTCCTGCATTGCTGTCAATTGATCTTGTGTTGCTGTCGATACATTTGACGAGAATTCCGAAGACTGCTCTGCAGATTGTTTAATGTTATTTACCGATGCAGCGACTTCCTCTGATGAAGCAGATATTTGCTGAGACGCAGCCGAAATTTCACGAATTTGGCTTGCAACCTCCTCAGACGAAGTGAGAATTTCCTTAAAGATTTCTCCTACCTCATTGGTAAATTCCATACCAGCCTTTACATCCTCTTTACCCTTTTCCATAACCGTAATAGAAGCGTTGGAATCGGCTTGAATTGTACTAATTAAATTGTAAATTTCAGTAGCAGATTGTGATGATTGTTCTGCTAGACGCCTTACCTCATCAGCCACCACAGCGAAGCCCTTTCCATGCTCTCCAGCTCTAGCTGCCTCAATAGCGGCATTCAATGCTAGTAAATTTGTTTGATCTGCGATGGCTGTAATAAGGCTTACAATATCGCTAATTTTTTTCGTATTGAAATGTAACCCATTTATTGTTGTGCCGATTTGTTCCACAGAGCCGTTAATTAGCTCCATCTGTGTAATTACTTGCTGAACAACTTGATTCCCACGTTCAGAAGCTTGAGATGCAGCAATAGATGATTCAGCTGCTGTATTAGCAGAATCTGCAATTTGCTGAATACCTGTAGCTGTTTCTTCCATTGCAGCAGCTGTTTCTTCTGTCATCACCATAGAAGCCTCAGCATTTTGTGTAATTTGCCTCATATCCTGAGCTATATTTGTGGAACTGTTATATGTCTCACCTGCATGCACTGTAAGCTGATTAGCTGCAGAAGATACATTGTTTGATGTATTTCTTATATTTAATATAATGTGTTGCAGATTGGACACCATCTTATGAATAGATTCAGATAGATTACCAATTTCGTCCTTCGTAATTTCTAAATCAACATTAATCAATTCACCATTTGCCACCTGATTGGCTACATTTACTACTTTCTTTAATGGCTTAAATAAACGATCCATAATTATGTAAACTAAAATTAATAAGATGATAATACCAATAACAGCTATAACAATCTGTTTAGTGACACTTGTTTTAATAATGGTGTTAATATAATCAGCAGAATAATCAATACCTAATAATGCTATTAGCTGGCCGTTATCATCCTTAATAGGACTAAAAACTGTTCTCCATGAACCATATGGATCCTGGAAAATATCAGTTACCTCTGTACTGTTATTTTTAATAGCTAATTTTGCTGTTTCTACATGCTCATCTGCTAAATCCTTAAAAATTTCACCTGCTTCATACACATCATTTAAATTGGTCGTATAACCTATCGGGTTGACGCCACCCTCATCCTTGACATCCCATATGTAGCTCCAACTCATAATTCCTTGTTCTTTTTGAATTTTATCAAGCTGTTTTTGAACTTTTGTAAATTTAGCGTTGGTTTCCCCTTTTTCAGTCAATAAATCTTTAATTTCATCACTATCAAGATTAATGGCTGTTAATAACCCAACACTTTTTAATTCTTGTTCTAAATCCACAGTCATTCGATTGTTTAATTCTCTAATACTTTGTGTAGTGATTACAGTTATTAGAAGTAAAACAATAATGGTAACTGTTAGTAAAAGTTTGTTTTTTAATGAAGCATTTTTTAAGAACTTCATTACTACTTCCCCCTTATCGAATTTTTTATAAAAAAATAACCTATTTCAAAAAAGAAATAGGCAACAAAGAATATAACTAGCATTATATGTACGTAACTAGCAATTTTTTGCAACCCAGCCATCATAGCATTTATTGCCTTAGACCTGTAGCTTTGCGTCTCTACTTTTCAGTAGATTTGCCTATCTTTTTCCTCCTCAAATTAACACAATGGGTAAAAGTAGTCAATGGAGCCACTTTAAAATACGTATATCTTAATACTTTTTTACCATCAATTAACAAACTATAGAATGATTATAATGACACAATTTTCTCTATAAATGAACATATAAAAGAGCAGCTACAAATATTTTAAAGTTGTAGCTGCTCCTATATGTTTTATATTCACTTACCCCTAAGTGTCTATTCCTCTTAAAGTAAACTATACGTTGTGTGTCATAAGTAAGATTGTTGGTATAAAAGATAAAACAAACATACACAAATACCATACTGATGTACGACGTAATGAAAAACGAACTTGTTTTTTCTCTGCATAAAAGATGTCTAATATAATTGCAACAATGAGTGGCGTACTAACGCATGCAATAGCAACTAATAAGATGTCAAAATAAACCATAAAAGCACCCCTCTGTTCGTAAACATTTCTTTTTCCCGTTTGTGACAACTTTGTGTCATCTAAAGTGTACACAATTCCGTCACAATTTGTCAACTAGATTTTAATAAGAAAAATACGATTTTTACAGTTTATTTATAACCTTACAGAGCTATTTATGCAAGATTACCTAGTAAAACAGCAGCTACAAATACTGTAGCTGCTGTTTTCATGTTGTTGAAATACTATTATGTCAATGACATCAAGGTGACAAATTAAAAAGTATAGCCCTTTTTCAAAACGAGGGGTTGATCTCCG
>NZ_JBNNMG010000015.1:0-80252 GCF_050272555.1 Lysinibacillus sp. NPDC047702
CTATTTCTTGGTTATTTGTACGACACACCATTTACCTATGCCATACATATCGCCAGAACGAAAAAATTCGAGAGTATTATAGAGTTTGTCTACGCTGCAACAACAGATGGCACGCCACTTGAACAAATCAAAAATGAGTTACAAGTAGCTTAGGGTACCTGTCATTGATTCGCGTATGGTAATTTTTGTATTTAAAAATGCTCATTTAGAGTAATAAGCTGAGAAATTGTGAAAAAGTTACATAAAAAAAATTAATGACTAAATAAATGAAAAATATTTTAATGCAATTTGTAAAAGTTATTGTATTTGAAAAAGCGATTGCTAAGGACGTAAATCCAACTACAAATGATAGGATGTAAAACAAGATATACTTTATGAAGCGACTGAAATAAAAGGAACGTCTACTAATATTACTTAACGTAATTGTTCGAATTATTCCTGTCTCGCAATAGCGAGGTATTTCAGTTGCTGCTACGACAGTGATGGTTAATGTAATGATTATCATAGTTAGTGTTTCATCAAATGTTTGTATGTTAAGGATACGAAGCAGAAAGGGTAGTAACAATAGGAGTAGAAAATACATATAAAAATATAGATTACGCTGATATTTTACCCATTCTGATTGTATTAATTTTACTAACACTGTTATTCTCTCCCTTGAGCGAAATATTTCATTAAATTTTTCGTACAATTAACCACCTCATAAAAAGTAATATTTTGTACATTTAAGTACTGCAAAAAAGTTGGAAGCTGTTGCCGTTCAATAGTGATAGTAATGATATGGTTCTCGATTGTTGCCTTAAATTGACCAGGTTGGAAATGCTGTGAATTTACAAGATCCACTAAAATTTCAAAAGTGGATGTTTGTTGTTGATGCCACTCAATATCGTGAAGTATTGCGCCTTGTTCTAGGTAAATAATTCTTGTTGATAGAGTTTCTAGCTCATCTAATAAATGGCTTGAGACAAGTATAGTTTTACCTTCTTGATGTAATTTCTTTAAAATATTCTTTATTTCTTCTTTTGCTAATGGGTCCAATCCATTAAAAGGTTCATCTAAAATGATAAAATTACATTCTGACGCAAAAATTCTAGCAATACCAAGTCGCTGCTTCATTCCTAATGAATACTGTCGAAACAATTGATCCTTTGCATCATATAAATTGACGAAATCCAATGCATCAAGAACTGTATGCTTTGAAAAGGTACCATCTAATTTTGTAAAATATTTAATATTTTCGTACCCCGTTAAATGTGGGAAAAACTGTGGTGTTTCTATTAAAGCCTTTGTATGTAGAAGAACGTTCATATAATTTTTCTTAGTTATTTTTTGATTTTGTAAATAAAAATCACCTGAATAAATTGGCAATAATCCTACAAGTATTTTCATAAGTGTACTTTTTCCTGCACTGTTTGCACCTATTAATCCGATAAATTCACCTTCGCGAATAGATAAGTCAATGTTAGTAAGTACCTTTTTTTCACCAAATACTTTGTTAATATTTTTTAGCTCAATCAATGACGTCCCTCTCCTTAGCGTTGAATTAATTTCACTTCAAATTCCTCTGTACCATCAACGATGATACGATCTGTCTCTATTAGGTTGATTTTTTTACCTTCTTCAAATAACACCTGATTTAATACTTGTGGTGCCCTTAACTTCACATCATTGTAGAGTATAGTAGTTAGTGAGCTAATTTCAATTTTTTCCTTGTCTCTTAAAATATCGATTCGACCTTCTCCTGAGACAGCAATAACAGCAAATTGTCCTGTTAAGTTTAATTCCCTATAGTCACCATTTTTGAGAACTATCTCGTCTTTAACCCCAAAACCTACCCGTATATTTGTTTGTGCCTTTAAAAAAATTGCACATGCAATAATTACTAGCGCAACAATGATGAAGTATGATGTTTTTTTTGACATCCATTTTCTCCTTTCTTGTGAGTGGATAGTTCAAGGCTAGCATGTGAAGTATTCTCCACACAATCCACTAGTTCCGAAAAATGGCTAGTGGTAAACCGCAATAACGAATGGTGGTTTTCCGAAAAATTTTTGTATAAGCTTGTAATTTCTGTGGATTTTAAGTAAGTTAATAGCGCTAGACTAGTAAAAGGGGGATTAACTATCAATAAATGCTTGTTTCGATTCCTTATCTCTTTGTATATCGTAATAGAGATGATACTTTTATGGTTCATTTATCAAGAACCATTCATTGCCTTAAAGTTGGATAATGAACATGGGAATTGGGTGATAAAGGATATTTATTATGAGGACTGGGCTAAAGAAAAGAAAATTTCCATTGGGGACATGGTTTTAAATGTAAATGATACAGCTATAGATGACAATAAAATTTACATACAGGATCAGGGGATTAGGGCTGCACGGAAGTTAACGCTTCTGAAGCAGGCAGGAGATATCGTAGATGTAAAAGTGAATCATTTGGATTTACCTAAACAATTGTTTATTCAATTAATTATCCCTGCTTGTTATGCAGGAATCGTTTTTATATTAGCTCTTTATTTATATAAACGGAAAGGGCACGAGCAAACAACATTTCAATTAATCTTATTAATGCTTTGTCTTGCGATGGCCTATGTAAGTTTGGGCGTTGCTAATAGATTAAATTATATTGGGCTCATGATGAATGGGATCTTTTCATTGCTGACATGTATCACTGCTATCTATTATTTAAAGGCTTATTTTTCGAAAGAGAAAATGGCATGGCCGTATTTTAAAAACCATCATCATTTATATATCCTAGTGGTAGTTATGATGATTTGTGATTCGATAGTGATGTTTAATCGTTCATTTATCAATATACGCTATATCATATTTGCCTCGTTTATTTGTATACTAGGCAGCATTATCCTTTATTTATTGATAAAGGGGTACTTTACATATCGCTTGAAAAAGTTAAAATTTTTGCTGTACATCATCCTTTCACCAATTCTGTTATTTATCACATTATACATTATGCCATTCTTATTCCTAAAGCGACATCTAGCAACAGATGATATTGCAATGATGGGAATATTATTCATTCCCTTTGGCCTTATGTTCATGGCTTTAACAGATCGTCTGGAAAATTTAAATTACTATATTAACCGCTTACGTTATTATTCACTGTTTTCATTTATTTCTGCCGTTATTTTTACAACAGCCATTTTTTTAGTATCAGAAGGTACTATGCAAAATTATATGCAAGTTTGTTTATTGTTGTTTTTTGGTCAGTTACTTTTTTTATATTGTAAAGAAATGATTGATTTCAAAGAAAGAAAAGTTATTTTTACAACAAAGAAAAACTATATTCATCAGTTATATGGATCTGTCAATCGGATCGGTTTAGCAAGTAATAGAACGGATCTCTTTCATCGCTTGAAAAATGAATTATCTTTAAAATTAGCTATCCAGGATGTGGAGATTATGGTGATAAACGATGAGAATTCACATAAGCAATTTAATCATTTGTCATTAGGTGAGATGAAGAAAATTAAGTCAGATTATTTTACTCTACTCAATAAAAATTCAATAGAGAAATATATACTTCGCTTTTCAACTAAAAACAAACGCTTGAACCTAACAAAGGAAGAACTATTGTGGGTGGAGTTATTAACGTTATATGTAAATAACTTTGTTGAGAATATGCGTATTATTGAAGAGTTGCTGTCAGAAATAGAAAGTTTGAAAAATGCTAAATCTTACAGGGGCACTTGGATTGATAAATTATTGTGGAGCATGTTTGAGAAGGAAAAAAAGCAATTGGCACAAGAATTACATGATACGGTATTACAAGAACAATTACATCTTGTAAGAGAAATAGGTTCTCAAATAAATGACAGTGCTATTTCTATCCAGCAAATTGAAAGAATACGTGAGCAATTATTGGATGCTTCCCATGAATTAAGGGCCTACTGTGAAAATCTAAATCCACCGTTACTAACGACAAGGGGATTAGATGTAGCACTAGATAAATTAATAAAAAAGATTAAAATGCGTGCTAATTTTATGTTAATTACTGAGATAGAGCGTTTGCTTATAGAAGATGAAGTACTAAATTTAGTTATTTATCGTTTAATGCAAGAACTTTTTAACAATGCCATTAAGCATTCAGATGCTACTAGCGTGACAATTAAACTTTATCAGGAAGATAGTATTGTTCAGTTGCTATATGAAGACAATGGAATTGGATGTAAAGATGTACAAGTACATCAAACAAGTAATTCGATGGGGCTGAGAGGAATGATGGAGCGAGTACATGCTTTTAATGGAACCTTTACTATTTTGTCTGAAATAAATAAAGGTATGAAAATTCATGTAAAAATACCATTAGGAGAGGGTTTCAATGATACAAATTTTATTAGTAGATGATCATCCAGTTGTATTGGAAGGGACAAAAGCGTTGCTACAGAATGTTGAAGATTTTGAGATTGGAGTTGCTTATGATTCAACGAATGCTTTACAGTTGATGAATGAAAATAACTTTGATGTATTTTTAGTGGATATCAACATGCAGCCTGTTAATGGAATTGAATTAGCGAAGATGATAAAAAATCTTTGCCCTAATGCACGTATAATACTATATACAGGTTATGATTTACAGGATTATTATGATTTAATTTTATCAAAAGAGATTGATGGTTTATTATCTAAAGCTGTTATGAAGGATCAGGTGATTCATACTATTCGTGGAGTTTTAAGAGATGATCTTGTTATATCTAATGATTTTGTCGATTATATAAATCAAAAATTTAAGCATTCAACAATCAATTCTCAAACAGCTTTAACGGAGAAGGAACTTGCCATTCTTGAATTAGTGGCAAAGGGATATACAAATAAAGCGATTGCCATCGAGCAATCACTTACACAAAGAACAGTAGAAAATTATTTAACTAAGATTTTTGCACGCTTGAATGTGGAATCCCGAGCGGAAGCAGTTGCTATGGCAAAAGATAAGGGCTTTATTGAGTGAAGCAAATAAAACAACCGCGTTTCTAGTTATAGAGACGCGGTTGTTCTGTTTGCTAGTTTTTAAGCCTTTTCGGCAATTTCTAATGCTTGAGCGAAATCAGCAATCAGATCGTCAACATGCTCTAGTCCTACTGAGAAGCGTAATAGTCCATCAGTAATACCACGTTTTGCACGTTCCTCTGGCTCCATCGCTGCATGACTCATTTTAGCAGGATAGGATAAAATTGATTCAACACCACCAAGAGAAACAGCGAAAACAGGAATTTTCATTGCTTCTACAAGAGCTTTTGCTGCTTTGTAGCTTGGCAGGCGGAAAGATAGAACGGCGCCTGCGCTTGTGCACTGACTACGATGAATATCATAGCCGGGATGGGATTCAAGCCCAGGGTAATATACTTGCTCCACAAGAGAGTTCGCAGATAAAAATTCTGCAATTTTTTGTGCAGATTCAGCTGAGCGACTAAAGCGTACATCAGTTGTCTTTATATTTTGCAATAATGTAAAGGAATCCTGTATACCTAGAATATTGCCAAATGAATTTTGGATAAAGTAAAGGTCTTGTCCTAGCTTTTCATCGGCTGTAACAGTCAATCCTGCAATAATATCAGAGTGTCCAGATAAAAACTTTGTAGCACTATGGATGACAACATCAACACCTAGTTCAAGTGGGCGTTGGTGTAAAGGTGTCATAAATGTATTGTCTAAAAATGTTAAACAATTATGCTGTTTGGCTAAGGTAACTACACCTCGAATATCTGTAATGCCAAGAGTTGGATTCGATGGTGTTTCCATATATAGCAATTTAGTTGTAGGTGTGATAGCCGCTTCAACTGCTGCTAAATCTGTGAAATCAACAAAAGTATGCGTGATGCCAAAACGAGGTAATACTTTTGTAACAAAACGGTATGTTCCGCCATAAACATCTTCAGTCATCACAATATGATCACCCTGAGATAATAGCATCAAGGCCGCTGACACAGCGGCAATCCCAGAAGAAAATGCATGTGCACGTACTCCGCCTTCAAGTTCTGCAACTGCTTTTTCTAATGCATCTCTTGTAGGGTTTCCTGAACGAGCATAATCATATTCACCAAACTCATCAATACTCTCCTGATGAAACGTCGATGATAAATACATAGGCACATTGACTGCACCTTTTTTATTAGCGTAGCCGTCACGAACACCTGCGTGAATTAGGCTTGTTTCAATACGTTGCTTCATATCTATGCCTCTTTTCTAAGGATATCGAATACTTGTTTTAAGTCAGCAATTAAATCATCAGCCTCTTCAATTCCAACTGAGAAGCGTAGTAATCGATCACATACGCCACGTTCAATACGTTCCTCATATGGCATATCTGCATGTGTTTGAGTAGCAGGATACGTAATAAAGCTTTCAACACCGCCAAGGCTCTCAGCGAACGTAATTAATTTTAAGTTACGAAGGAATGGATCAATCCAGTCAGCCTCCTGTAAACGGAAGGACAGCATACCACCTTTTCCAGTATATAATACGTCTGTTACAAGCTCTTCCTCCTCTAAATAGGCTGCAATAGCTTTAGCATTTGCATCATGCTGCTTTAGACGAAGATGCATTGTTTTTAAGCCGCGAATAAGTAACCAAGCATCCATTGCTCCTAATACCATTCCGCTGCCATTATGAAGAAAGGCAATACGTTCTGCTAGTTCAGCGCCTTTTGCGACAACTAAACCTGCTAAGACATCATTATGACCACCAATATACTTAGTAGCCGAATGAATAACAATATCTGCACCTAATTCGATTGGGCGTTGGAAATATGGCGTATAGAATGTGTTATCAACAATTAACCATGCACCATGCTTGTGGGCTAATTCCGCGTATGTTTGCAAATCAAATTCCTGCATAAGTGGGTTTGTCGGAGTTTCAATAAAAAGGGCACGCGTATTGTCATTGATTAAAGCTTCAACCTGTTCAACGGTTTCAAATTTTGAGTAAATAGGCTTAATATTATATGTCTCTTCGAAGAAATTAAAAAGTCGATATGTACCTCCATATAAATCATCAGGCACGACTAATTCATCACCAGGCTTAAATAATGATAGAATTAGCTGAATGGCTGCCATACCTGAGCTACAGGCAAAGCCCACGTCCCCACCCTCTAAATCTGCAATTCCTTCCTCTAGTAAGGTACGGGTAGGATTTTTTGTACGTGTATAGTCAAAACCAGTGGATTCTCCAATCCCTGTATGCTTGTACGCTGTTGATAGATGGATCGGTGGGCTGACAGCGCCTGTTCCTGGATCACTTAAATTGCCAAGCTGTACAAGTTTTGTTTCAATACTTCTGTTGATTGTCATATCGTCACTCTTTTCTTCATCATAGTCATGGAAAGAGTCAAATTTTCTCTTTATCCATATTCTCAATAATTGTTACCAATTTAACATGTATAGTAAAGAAGAACAAGATGATTTCAGAAAATTAGCTAGATTATTTAAGGTAAATCGCCTAGGAATAGTAGGAGATGATAGAAGGAGGAGTACCCGGGAATAATAGGTGGAACAGGGAATGCTAAAAAATGTGCCCTTATGGCTAGTTAGGCAAGGGATTATATTTCTTTAATTCATGACACTTACTCAAAAAGCTTCCTTAATTATTGTTTTAAAAATAAAAGAATCTGCCTGCTTCCTAATAGGAAATGCGACAGATTCTTTTAGAAATATTATGCTTGTTCTTTTTTTAATAAATCTCGAATTTCCTTCAACAGCTCTTCCTTCGCATCTAATTCAGGTGCTGGTTCTTCCACAATTGCTTCTTCTTTTTTACGAGAAAACTTGGTCATAATTCTTAATGCCATAAAAATTGCGAAGGCAATTATTAAAAAGTCAATAATCGACTGTAAAAACTCACCCAATTTAACAGAGGCATCTCCAGAGCCATAAACAAAGCTTTCTGTTAGATCGATACCACCAGTTAAAATTCCGACTAATGGCATAATAATATTTGCAACTAAGGAGGTAACAATTTTACCGAAAGCACCACCAATTACTACTGCTACAGCAAGATCGACAATATTGCCTTTCATAGCAAACTCTTTAAAGTCTTTCCACAAAATAAATTCCTCCTATAATTATCCATACAAAATAATCAAAATATATTTTACTATATTTATCCCGATCTTTTCAACTGTTAAAATAGTGGAAATTATATATTTGAAAAACCTACTACAAAAAACGACAAATTTGGTAATATAGAAAGAGAAAAATTAATTAGGTGTGAATTATGACGAAAAACATGAAGAAAAAACCATTATCAACATCCGTTCAATTGGGAATGATAGCACTATTAGTACCAATAGCAATAACCATTTTTGTCCTTGCTTTTTTTGCTTGGAAGGAGCTTCAAACACTACCGATATTCGAGAAAATTGCTCAACAACGGGCAATAGAAGAAATTCAACAAAATTTTGATATGAAAATTCCTGAACAATTTATTCCAATTTATGTAGCAGCAGAGGAGCGATATGGTGTGCCATGGACTTTACTAGCAGCCCATCATCGAATTGAAACTCGCTTTTCCTCCATGAAATCCCTTGTTTCACCAGCAGGGGCTGAAGGTCACATGCAATTTATGCCTTGTACATTCGTGGGCTGGAAACATCCTTCCTGTTCAGGCTTAGGGAAAGGAAATATTTCAAAAACAGAACTAATGAGTCCAGAAGCCATAAAGAAATACGGTGGATATGGTATTGATGCTAATGGTGATGGAATTGCTGATCCATATGATATTGAGGATGCTATTTATAGTGCGGCAAACTATTTATCAAAATACGGTGCAGCAGATGGAGATATAAAACAGGCTGTTTTTCAGTACAATCATAGTGATGAATACGTTGAAAAGGTGTTACATTATTTCAATTTATATAATGATTATCATGATGAGTTGAAACAAGCAATGCTGTTAAATGACAAAAAGTAAAGAGCCACCAAAATTGATGGCTCTTTCCAACATATTTAGGTTGCTTTACGCATACTCTTTAAAATAATGCTTACGATGAAGATAAGCACAATCGCACCAATTAATGCTGGGAATACGTAAAAATCACTAACTCTCCAACCCCAGTTGCCCAGAACCATACTACCAACCCATGAACCGACAATCCCCGCAACGATATTTCCAATGATGCCGCCAGGTACATCTTTACCTAAAATGACGCCAGCTAACCAACCTAAAATACCGCCGATGATTAAATACCAAATGAAGCTAATCATTTTCTTCATCTCCTTAAAATTAAGATATAATGGCGATTACTTAGTTATACCCTGAAAAGGGCATATTAAACGCACCTAGCTTCTATGGTTTTTATTACAAATCCATGATATGGCTTTTATTTTTGAATTACTGTTGCACCTAATGTATGTTCAAAATGACGTAATGCCCATTCATGACCTGCAGTATCAAAACTTGCAACACCACGTGCATAAACAACTGTGGAAATACCCAAATTATAAGCATCGACAGCTGTATGTAATACGCAAATATCCGTACATACACCAACTAAATGAATTTCTTCGATGCCACGTTCTTTCAATAATATGGATAAATTGGTGCCTGCAAATGCACTATAACGTGTTTTATCAAGCCATAATACCTTATCTTTGTAAAGATTATACATTTCGCCTGTTTGCCCATATAAATGGCGTCCCTTTGTGCCACGAATATTGTGTGGAGGAAATAGCTTTGTTTCAGGATGAAAGCTATCATTTTCCTCATGTAAATCATTGGCAAAAACAACGAATTCTTGATCAGCAATAAATTGTTCAATTAAGGAAGCTATTTTTTCGTCTAATGCTTGACCGGGTTCACCACATGTTAGTTTTCCGTCAGAGGCTACAAAATCATACGTATAATCGATAACTAATAACGCTTTTTTCAATTTTTCCACTCTCCTAATAGGTATAATTTCACTTTTATCATGCCATATTTGGGCCTGATTGTCAGAAAAATGATTATATTTTAATATTAAGAATAGTTTGAAAATTGGTTTTCGAGTGAGTATAATATGAAAAAAGGAGAGTGTTATTTATGGATATGACAATTATGAAGCGTTTAAATCGACAAGGTTTACTTATTGCAGGTTTACATTTAGTTGTGATGCTAAATATAGCAGCAGATTTTATTTTCGCCTCTTAAGCTAATAATAATAATATAGAAAGGTGAGTTTAATGCTTGTCGAAAACTAAAGCAACCGTGATGGCTATTCTGATGATATGTCCACGGTTGTTTTTTGTTGTCTTGAACTATTATATGAAAAACTTTTGAAATCGTGATATGAAAAGGAATTTTTTAGACAATTAACAAATACATAGTACATGTAAAGGAGTGATTGGATGACAACAAGATTTGACCAAGCTTTTCAAGAAATAGAGCGGCCATTTGCTTGGATAGATTTTGATGCTTTAGATAAAAATATTGCAACTGTTCGCAATGATTGCGGAGAAAAAAATATCCGAATTGCTACAAAATCGATTCGCTCTGTAGAGATACTACGTTATATACATGATAACCTTCCAAATAGTATTGGATATATGACGTTTACAGCTGCTGAGACTCTTTTCTTATTGCAGCAGCATTTTGACGATGTATTACTTGGCTATCCAGTAATGGAAGAAGACTCAGTACGACAGTTATTACACTTCGTAAAAGCAGGAAAAACGGTCACTTTTATGGTGGATAAGCAGGAGCATGTGACATTTTTAGCTGGGCTAGGACAAGAGCTTGGCGTTCGTGTGCAGGTATGTATAGATATTAATGTGTCCAATGATTTTAAATTTCTTTATTTCGGTACAAAACGTTCTTCACTTTATTCATTAGAGTCATTAACACCGTTTTTGAAATTTATAGAACAACAGCCATATATCGAGATAGTGGGGGCTATGGGCTATGAGGCACAAATTGCTGGAGTGGGCAATCGCCCTGCAAATGCTATAAAAGGAAGAATAATAGACGCTATGCAGCAACAAGCTAAAAAACAAGTTACTCAGTTCCGCCGATTAGCCATTGCTCATATAAAGGCGTATTTTCCTAAAGTGCGCTTTATCAATGGTGGCGGTTCAGGAAGTATGGCGTATACTGCTCAGCAGAGAGAAGTAACGGAAATAACAGTGGGCTCAGCATTTTATGCACCAGCACTGTTTGATCAGTTCACACATTTACAACTTGAAAAGGCAGCTGGATTTGCTTTAAGAGTAACGAGGAAGCCAGAAGAAAATATTGTTGTTTGTCATGGAGGAGGATACACTGCCTCTGGAGCAATCGGTGTTGATCGTTTACCGGTATTCTACGAGCCTGCCTTTTATTCATATCTTAGCTTAGAAGGAGCAGGGGAAGTTCAGTCACCGATTAAGGTAAAGCATAAAAAAATTAGAGTAGGTGATACATTGTATTTTCGACATGCAAAGGCAGGAGAGCTTTGTGAACGGTTTCAAAAGCTGTATGGTATACGGGGGGACAAATATACAGGGGCTTATAATACTTATAGGGGGGATGGACAATGTTTTCTATAGAGAAATGGAAAAATGGTGAAAAATGGACAAATTGGGCTGGCAATGTAATCTCTTATCCAGGCGAGATGTATTTGCCCCAATCGATTGAGGATGTAGTCAATATAGTGAAGCAAGCACGTGAATCGGGAAAAACAATTCGTGTCACAGGTGCGGCTCACTCCTTTAGTGCTGTAGCTATGCCTGAGCATATCGCACTTTCTTTACATAATATGCGTGGGCTTATAGCTGTAAATGAGGAAAAGCAAGAGGCAACTCTATGGGCTGGAACCTATTTATATGAAATAGGACCTTTGCTTGCAAAACATGGCTTTGCTCTTAGTAATATGGGAGATATTCAGGAGCAATCCATTGCAGGAGCTGTGTCAACAGGTACACATGGAACAGGGGTAACACTAGGCTCGTTATCTTCAACAGTAACAAAATGGGGGTTTATTGACGGTACTGGGACTTATCTAGAGCATACTAGAGGCTTGGATGATTTATCTGAAGCTTTACATGTATCACTTGGTATGCTTGGTGTGCTTGTGAAGGTGACCATTAAAGTAATACCTCTTTATGGCTTACATTATGTAGGAACAAGGGATAAGCTGACAAACGGACTGACAAACTTTGCAGAGGATATTCGACAGCATCGTCATGTGGAATGGTTTTATTTTCCTGGAAGTGAAACCATACAGGTTAAACGCATGAATGTGGTAGACCCAGTTTATCAGAGTGATTGGAGCAAGAGAATTGAAACAATGAAACTTCAAATAGTAGAAAACGGTGCTTTTTTTGCAATGTCTGAGCTTTGTAAATGGAAACCTTCGTTAAGTGGTGCTATGAGTAAAATAGCTGCAGCAAATGTTGTAGAAGGGGAGAAAACAGGTATTAGTTATGAAATTTATCCATCCCCAAGAAGCGTAAGATTCCAAGAGAGTGAATATGCTATTCCATTAATATATTTCGAAGCCTGTATGGAGGAGATACATGCAACTTTCAAAAAGGGGCATTTTAATGTTCATTTTCCATTAGAATGTAGAACTACAGCGGGGGAAGCGGGTTATTTAAGTCCTACACAGGGACAAGAATCAGCCTTTATTGCTTTTCATATGTATAAAGGAATGCCTGAAGGACCTTATTTTGAATGGGTTCATACGATGATGAAGAAATATAGGGGACGTCCACATTGGGGAAAACAAAACCATTTAACAGCTCAATATGTGTACGAACTATATCCAGATATCGAGAAGTTTTTAGTGATCCGTCGTCAGTATGATCCAGATAATGTGTTTTTTACTGGTTATTTAAGTAAATTATTTACATTATAGACATTGTTTTATACTGTAGTTTTCCACTCATCTTTAAATGAATTAGGGAGTCTGCACGAAGATAATTTATGAAAAATTTAAATTTGAACGAAATGTCAAAAAATTTATCAAAACGAGATAAAAGTGATGCTTAATCAGCATGAAAACGATTTCAAATTTGACGAATAATTTAAATTGTTTAAACAATTCAAAAAATACTGTTGACGAGACCTTTTTTTCGTACTATGATAACAACAATTTAACACGTTCGTTATAGCAGTTAGCTGTCTTTCAGGCAGATAACATATAGACAAAAACAAAATAGACAGAACATTTTGTATATAGCAACGAACATAGCAATAAATGAGGGGCGTTTAAAATGAGAAGTGACATGATAAAAGTAGGCGTAGATCGTGCGCCGCATCGAAGCCTTTTATATGCAACAGGCAAAGTAAAAGCAAAAGATTTAGGCAAGCCATTTATTGGGGTTTGTAATTCTTACATTGACATTATACCAGGTCACGTTCATTTACGTACATTTGCTGATGTTGTCAAAGAAGCCATTATTGAAGCAGGAGGAATTCCATTCGAGTTTAATACTATCGGTGTAGATGATGGAATTGCGATGGGGCATATTGGTATGCGTTATTCCTTACCGAGCCGTGAAATTATCGCAGACTCTGCGGAAACTGTAATTAATGCACACTGGTTTGATGGAGTATTCTACATTCCAAACTGTGACAAAATTACACCGGGAATGCTAATGGCAGCAGTTCGTACTAACGTACCATCAATTTTCGTTTCTGGTGGTCCAATGGAGGCTGGTACTTCTGCATCAGGCAAGCAACTATCATTAACTTCTGTATTTGAAGGGGTAGGGGCACATAAATCAGGGAAAATGTCAGCTGAAGAGCTATTAGATATTGAAAATAACGCATGTCCAACATGTGGCTCATGCTCAGGAATGTTCACAGCAAACTCTATGAACTGCTTAATGGAAATGTTAGGTGTAGCTTTACCAGGTAATGGTACAATCGTTGCTACATCTGAAGAACGCCATCTGCTTATAAAAGAGGCGGCTAAACAGCTAGTTCGTATGATTAAAGAAGATGTTAAGCCTCGTGACATTATTACAAAAGAGGCAATTGATGATGCATTTGCACTGGATATGGCGATGGGTGGATCAACAAACACAGTCCTTCATACGTTAGCCATTGCTAATGAGGCTGAAATCGATTATAACATTGAAGATATTAATAAAGTGGCAGAACGTGTTCCATATCTAGCAAAAATTATGCCAGCTTCAGATCTTTCAATGGATGATATTAATAAAGCAGGTGGCGTTAGTGCCATTATTAATGAATTAGTATCTATTCAGGGAGCTATTCATCCGGATCGTCCAACAGTTGCTGGTGTAACTATGGGAGAACTTGTAAAGGATTATCACATCACAAATGATCAAGTTATCCGCACAAAAGACAATCCATATAGCCCAGTCGGTGGCTTATCAGTTTTATTTGGTAATATCGCACCAGAAGGCTCTGTTATTAAAGTAGGAGCTGTAGACCCTTCTATTCAGGTATTCAGAGGCGAAGCAATCGTCTTTGATTCACAGGAAGCGGCACAAGAAAATATTGATAATGGAATAGTGAAAGAGGGCCATGTAGTCGTCATTCGCTACGAAGGACCTAAAGGTGGCCCAGGGATGCCTGAAATGCTCGCACCAACATCTGCGATTCAAGGTCGAGGTCTTGGCACAAAGGTTGCATTAATTACAGATGGACGTTTCTCAGGTGCATCTCGCGGTATTTCAATTGGACATATTTCACCAGAAGCAGCAGAAGGTGGTCCAATCGCATTAGTTGAAAACGGTGATATCATCACAATTGATCTACCAAATCGTACAATTAATTTAGAAGTTTCAGATGAAGTTTTAGCTGAACGTCGTGCAAAACTACCAGTATTTGAACCAAAAATTAAACGTGGTTGGCTTGCAAGATATTCGAAATTAGTAACAAACGCTTCTACAGGTGGCGTGATGAAAATTTAACAATTTGATATGTTAAAACGTTGATGAGGTTAAAGGTTCTAGAGCCTTGTATCTACCAGAGAGCCGGTCGTGCTGGAAGCCGGCGATACAACTAGATCCGACATCCCCTCGGAGTGAGCTATTAAACGCAGTTGCCATTAGATAGCTCCGGGCATAATCGAAAGTGCTCGTTATTAATGAATAAATGTTTTATGACGCCGTATTGGATGCGATGATTTCGCATTGGTCCATAAATGCTTTCATTTATTCACGAGGTAGCAAGTTTTTTGCTATAAAAAAGGGTGGTACCATGGAAAGTCTTTTTCATCCCTACGTAAGGTAGTTCTTTGCGTGTGGAGAAAAAGGCTTTTTATTATTTTTGTCGACGTTTCAGAAGATCTCTTACTTTTTTAGGAGACCTTCAGCCAGTTATACTTCACTGATGCGCATCGCTAATGTGAAATTGAATGAATTAAGAAGAAGGAGGCATATTTGATGAGTGCGAATGTTTCAATCAATGAAAAAGAAGAATTAGCAACAACAGCAAAGGCTGAACAAACCTATCAAGCGAAAGATGGTGCTGACGTATTAGTGCAAGCATTGCATGATCAAGGTGTCGAAATTATTTTCGGTTATCCAGGTGGAGCTGTTCTACAAATTTATGATGCAATGTATAAAAATCCAATTCGTCATATTTTAACTAGACATGAACAAGGTGCAATCCATGCAGCAGAGGGATATGCACGGGTTTCCAATAAACCAGGTGTTGTCATTGCCACTAGTGGACCAGGAGCAACAAATCTAGTTACAGGTATTGCTGATGCCATGATTGACTCGATTCCGTTAGTTGTTTTTACAGGTCAAGTGGCCACATCTGTCATTGGTACAGATGCATTCCAAGAAGCTGATATCATGGGAATTACAACGCCAATTACAAAGCATAACTACCAGGTACAGGATGTCAACGATATTCCGCGTATTGTACAAGAGGCTTTCCATATCGCAAACACAGGCAGAAAAGGTCCTGTAGTAGTGGATTTCCCAAAAAACGTGTCTCAAATGCTGTTTGATGTGGAAAATCCTCCACAAGCTCCAAATGAAATTTATTTACCAGGTTATCAACCAACCTATAAGCCGAACTATTTACAAATACAAAAAGCGATTCAGGCAATTTCATTAGCAAAGAATCCCCTTATTTTAGCTGGTGCTGGCGTTCTCTTTGCGGATGCACGTGAAGAATTAACAACATTTGCTGAAAAATACCGTATTCCAGTAACTAACACGCTTTTAGGGCTTGGCTCTATTCATGGAGAACATGAATTATTTATCGGAATGGCTGGTATGCATGGTACTGTTACTGCGAATACAGCTATTACAAAATCTGATTTATTAGTAAATATTGGTGCCCGTTTTGATGATCGCCTAACTGGGAATTTAGCAACATTTGCACCAAATGCAACAATCATACACATTGATATTGATCCAGCAGAAATCGGGAAAAATGTACCAACTGATATTCCAATTGTGGCAGATGCAAAAGAAGCATTAAAAGCATTGTTGAAAAAGGATTTTGAGGGTCCTGATACAGCAGAATGGTTGGCATACTTAAGAAATAATGCTAATGAATACCCTCTGTGGTATTGTAAAGATTCTGAAGAAAAGGAAGTTTTACCACAGGAAGCATTAGAGCTTGTGCATAAAATTACAGAAGGCGATGCAATTGTTACAACGGATGTTGGGCAGCATCAAATGTGGGCTGCACAATATTATCGCTTAAATAATGATCATGGATGGGTAACGTCTGGTGGACTTGGTACGATGGGCTTCGGCTTCCCAGCTGCAATTGGAGCCCAGTTTGCGAAGCCAGACAAAAAGGTCGTTTCTATTGTAGGGGATGCAGGATTCCAAATGACTGCACAAGAGCTATCCCTACTAAAAGAATTCAACCTACCAGTAAAAGTGGTTATTTTAAATAACAGCTGTCTTGGAATGGTACGCCAATGGCAACAAACATTCTATGAGGAACGCTATTCATCTTCATTAATGCCAATCCAACCAGACTTTGTTAAATTAGCTGATGCATATGGTATTAAGGGCTATCGTATTAACACAATCGATGAAGCAGAAAGCATTTTCCGTGAGGCCCTTCTTTCAGATGATCCAGTATTGATTGATTGTCGTGTTAAACAGCTTGAATGTGTTTATCCTATGGTAGCACCTGGTAAAGGCTTGCACGAAATGATTGGGGTGAAAAAGAATTGAAACGAGTAATTACAGTAACAGTGATTAACCAAAGTGGCGTATTAAACCGTGTAACAGGCTTGCTGATGAAACGTCAATTCAATATTGAATCCATTACAGTTGGTCATACAGAGCAGCCTAACTTCTCAAAAATGACATTTGTTGTACATGTAGAAGATGAGAGTAAGATTGAACAGTTGGTGAAGCAGTTATCAAAACAAATTGATGTATTAAAGGTCAATGATATAACAGATAAATCAATCGTGTTACGTGAGTTAGCGCTTGTCAAAGTTATTTCACCACCAAATTTACGACTGGAAATGAATTCAATTGTTGAACCATTCCGTCCACAAATTATTGATACAGCGAAAAACGTTGTCACATATCAAGTTGTAGGACATCCAGAAAAGATTGATGCCTTTATAGAGCTCATTCGACCATATGGTATTAAAGAATTAACACGCACAGGAGCAACTGCCTCTGTTCGAGAAACACAAAAAATTTCAAATCCACAGCTCTCTATTTTAAAATAGTTTGCATATAAAATTGATCGCTTTAGATGCATAGCACAATCCAGTAATGTGCATTTAAAGTCAAAATTTAAACCCACAATTTAGGAGGAAACAAACAATGACTACTATGTACTATGAACAAAACATCAACGAGGAAGTATTAAAAGGAAAAAAAATCGCAATTATCGGATACGGCTCACAAGGACATGCACACGCTCTTAACCTAAAAGAATCAGGTTTTGATGTAGTAGTAGGTGTTCGTCCAGGTGGATCTTTTGATGCAGCTAAGGCTGATGGATTAGACGTTAAAACTGTTGCAGAGGCAGCACAAGAAGCAGATGTTATCCAAATCTTACTTCCAGATGAGCGCCAAAAAGCTGTCTATGAGGCTGAAATTGCTCCACATCTTGAAGCGGGGAAAGCACTTATGTTTGCACACGGCTTCAATATTCATTTCGGACAAATTACACCACCAGCAGATGTCGATGTATTCTTAGTGGCACCAAAAGGTCCAGGACACTTAGTACGTCGTCAATACCAAGCAGGTGCAGGTGTACCAGGCTTATTCGCAATCCATCAAGATGCAACAGGTCAAGCAAAAGACTTAGCTCTAGCATACGGAAAAGGAATTGGCTCAGCTCGCGGTGGTCTGCTTGAAACTACATTCAAAGAGGAAACTGAAACAGACCTATTCGGTGAACAAGCAGTACTTTGTGGTGGTGCTACACAATTAGTAAGAGCAGGTTTTGAAACATTAGTTGAAGCTGGTTACCAACCAGAACTAGCATACTTTGAAACACTTCACGAATTAAAATTAATTGTTGACCTTATGTTTGAAGGCGGTATGGCAACAATGCGTTACTCAGTATCAGATACAGCTGAGTGGGGTGACTATGTTGCAGGACCACGTATTATCGACGAATCTGTAAAAGGTCGTATGAAAGAAGTATTAACAGATATCCAAGATGGTACGTTTGCTCGCCGTTGGATTCAAGAAAACGAAAACGGTCGTCCTGAATATACAAAATTCAAAGAAGCAGGTGCAAACCACCAAATCGAAGAAGTTGGTGCTAAATTACGTGCTATGATGCCATTCATCAACGAAGGGAAAGAAAAAGTTGTGAGAGAAGTGGCTACAAGTGCGAAAAATTGATATTTTTGATACAACTCTTCGCGACGGCGAACAATCTGCTGGTATTAATTTAAATACAGCAGAAAAGATTGAAATCGCCAAGCAACTAGAGCGTCTAGGGGTGACAATTATTGAAGCAGGTTTTCCTGCTTCGTCACCTGGTGACTTTGATGCGGTAAATCGCATTGCAGGCACCGTGAAAAACTCCATCGTTACAGGTTTAGCTCGCTGTGTCCAAAAGGATATCGACACAACATGGGATGCGATTAAAGTAGCCGAGCAGCCACATATCCATATTTTCCTTGCAACCTCACCAATTCATATGGAATATAAGCTAAAAAAATCACCGGATCAAGTGGTGGAACAGGCGGTTGAAGCTGTAAAATACGCAAAAAAATTCTTTCCGCTCGTACAGTGGTCTGCAGAAGATGCATTCCGCTCAGATCGTGAGTTTCTAGTCCGTATTATCAATGAGGTGGTTGCAGCGGGAGCGACAACAATTAACGTGCCTGACACAGTGGGGTATGCATCTCCACAAGAATATGGTGCATTATTTAAATTTCTCCTTGAAAATGTGAAAGGTGCTGAAACAGTAAAATTCTCTGCACATTGTCACGATGATTTAGGTATGGCGACTGCAAATACGATCGCTGCTATTGAAAATGGGGCCTCTCAGGTTGAGGGTACGATTAACGGTATAGGAGAGCGTGCTGGAAATGTCGCACTTGAAGAAATTGCAGTTGCTCTTCATATCCGTAAAGATATCTTTCCCATAGAAACAGGCATTCAATTACAAGAAATTAAACGCACATCTCAATTAGTCAGTAAATTGACGAATGTGGTTATTCAACCGAATAAAGCGATTGTAGGTAAAAATGCATTTGCACACGAATCTGGTATCCATCAAGATGGTGTGTTAAAGAATCCAGAAACGTATGAAATTATTTCACCTGCTCTTATTGGTGAAGGTGAGGTACCTCTTGTTTTAGGAAAGCACTCAGGTCGCGCGGCATTCCGTGATCGCGCGGAAACAATGGGCTTCAATCTTTCGGATGATAAATTAAACAAAGCGTTTACTGAATTTAAGAAACTTGCTGATCGTAAAAAAGAAATTACGGAAGAGGACTTATTAACTCTTTTAACAGAACAACAAGTTCAATTAGAAAATGTACCACTCTTTGAATTAAAGATGGTACAGGTACAATATGGTACAGAAAATATTCCAACTGCAACAGCGATCGTGCACACACCTGAAGGGGTTGAAAAGACGGTTGTTGCAACAGGTTCAGGCTCGGTGGAAGCAATCTTCAATACGCTTGAACAACTTGTACAGGGACATATTCATGTTATTGATTACCGTGTAAAATCTGTTGGCAAGGGGCGCGATGCACTAGGTGAAGCCGTCATTAATATTCGTTATGATGATGTGTCGACAACTGGCAGAAATTCCTCACAGGATGTATTAGAAGCTTCCGCAAAAGCTTATCTAAATGCTATTAATCGTCATTTAATTCAGGCAAGTTTACGTGCACAACCTGTTAGTTAAGCATTAAGCCTCTGGTGAATGTCACAGATCAGTAATAGTGAATGGACTTCGTAACATTCACAAACAAAAGGCAATTATGCCATGGTGTAATTTGATGGCTCTCATCTATACATGTAGGTGAGAGTCTTTACTAAAATAGTGTATCTACGCTATACAAAGAAAGGTGTTTTGACGATGGAGAAAAAGATTACAGTACTTCCTGGTGACGGAATTGGGCCAGAGGTTGTTGCTTCTGCTGTACGTGTATTGCAAGTAATTGGAAAACGTTTCAACCATAAATTCCATTTAGGTTATGCAACAATCGGAGGCGCTGCCATCGACCAACACAATAATCCACTACCAGATGAGACAATTGAAATGTGTGAAAACAGTGATGCTATTTTACTTGGGGCTGTAGGTGGTCCAAAATGGGATAATAATCCACCTGAATTACGTCCAGAAAAAGGTTTATTGCGTATTCGCAAGCATTTTGATTTATTTGCAAATCTACGTCCAGTAAAGGCGTTCCCGAGTTTACTTGATGCTTCACCATTAAAGCGTGAAGTTGCCGAAAACGTCGATTTAATGATTGTACGTGAATTAACAGGTGGCGTATACTTCGGGGAACCACGTATGCGTACTGAAAATGGCGCAATTGATACAACTGTTTATTCAACTGCTGAGGTTGAACGAATTGTTGAAAATGCCTTTGAATTAGCACGCTTACGTGGAGGCAAATTATGTTCTGTCGATAAAGCAAATGTGCTTGAAACTAGTCGACTGTGGCGAGAAGTAGTCGAAGCGAAGAAAAAAGAGTATCCAGACGTACAGGTTGAGCACAATTTAGTCGATTCGGTGGCGATGAAATTAATTACAAATCCAGGTCACTATGATGTGGTCGTTACTGAAAATATGTTTGGTGATATTTTAAGTGATGAAGCATCTGTTATTACAGGTTCTTTAGGAGTATTACCATCGGCATCCATTCGTGGCGATAATTTCGGTCTATATGAACCAGTACATGGCTCAGCACCAGAAATTGCCGGCCAAGGTGTAGCAAATCCAGCAGCAACTATTCTTTCTGTTGCGATGATGTTGCAATATTCATTTGGCTTAAAAGAAGAAGCTGCAGAAATTGAACGTGCAGTCAGTGCAGTATTTGATGATGGTTATTTCACAGCAGATCTTGCTCGTGATGGTGACCGTATTCTATCTACAAATGAATGGACAGATAAAGTAATTAACGAGATTGATACTAGCTTTGTTTCAGAAAGCATTATGACAACATACATTTAAGAAATAGGTGAAGACAATGGGCAAAAATATAATTGAAAAGATTTGGGATAAACATGTTGTTTATCAGGAAGAGGGCAAACCTGACCTGTTATATATTGATCTTCATTTAATTCATGAAGTTACTTCTCCGCAGGCTTTTGAAGGTCTACGTATGAACGGACGTAAGGTGCGTCGTCCAGATTTAAGCTTTGCAACAATGGATCATAACGTGCCAACTAAAAATCTACCGACAATCAATGACCCGATTGCGCGTAATCAAATAGAAACTTTGGCTAAAAATGCTGAAGAATTCGGTGTGGAGCTAGCTGGAATGGGGCATCCTGATCAGGGAATTGTTCATGTTATTGGACCAGAACTAGGCTTAACACAGCCTGGTAAAACAATAGTTTGTGGTGATTCCCATACGTCCACACATGGTGCCTTTGGAGCTATTGCCTTTGGTATTGGTACGTCTGAGGTAGAGCATGTACTTTCAACACAAACACTTTGGCAAAACAAACCAAGAACAATGGAAATTCGTGTAGAAGGCGAGTTGCCTGTAGGTGTAGCTGCAAAAGATATTATTCTAGCAATTATTGCTAAATTCGGTATCGGGGTTGGTACTGGACATATTGTGGAATTCACTGGAGAGGCTATCCACAAACTATCAATGGAAGAACGTATGACGATTTGTAACATGTCAATTGAAGCAGGTGCAAAGGCTGGTCTTATTTCACCTGACCAAATTACTGTGGACTATATACGTGATCGTAAATATGCACCACAAGGCGAAAAATTTGATGAAGCAGCAGCCTATTGGGTAAGCCTTGCTTCTGATGAGGATGCAACATATGATACAGTTCGTATCATTAAAGCAGAGGAGATTGAGCCAATCATTACTTGGGGAACAAATCCTTCGATGGGTACAGGTGTCTCAGGAACTGTTCCAACACAAGCGGATTACGAGGATGAATCAGATAAAGCTGCACTTAGTAAAGCCCTTACCTACATGGGCTTAGAAGAAGGTCAACCATTAACATCCATCGATATCCAACATGTATTTATCGGCTCTTGTACAAACTCACGTATCAGTGATTTACGTGCAGCAGCAAGTGTCATCCAAGGACGAATGGTGCATGAAAATGTCACAGCAATCGTTGTGCCAGGCTCCCATTCTACGAAAAAACAAGCTGAGGCAGAGGGGTTAGATAAAATCTTTACAGAAGCAGGCTTTGAATGGCGTGAATCAGGTTGCTCCATGTGCTTAGCTATGAATGATGATGTCGTTCCTGCTGGTGAACGCTGTGCATCTACATCCAACCGTAACTTTGAAGGGCGCCAGGGAGCGGGTTCTCGTACACATCTTGTATCACCACCAATGGCAGCAGCCGCAGCTATAGCTGGACATTTTGTGGATGTACGTGAATTTGTAAAGGAAACGGTGTAAGTTTGTTTTACACGGAAGGGATGATTGAACATGGAACCAATTAATATCGTGAAGAGTGTCATAACACCACTAGATCATAAAAACGTAGATACAGATCAAATTATTTCCAAAGAGTTTTTAAAACGAATTGAACGCACAGGCTTTGGAGAATTTTTATTTTACCATTGGCGTTTTGACGCACAGGGTAATGAAATTTCAGATTTTGTGTTAAATAAACCTGAATTTAAAAACTCTAAAATTTTAGTAGCACAAGATAACTTTGGATGTGGTTCTTCTCGTGAACATGCTCCATGGGCTATCCTAGATTATGGCTTCAATGTTGTTATCGCACCATCATTTGCAGATATTTTCCATAATAATTGCTTTAAAAATGGCATTTTACCAATTAAGCTAACAGAAGCAGAATGTGATGAAATTTTAGCAAAGGGCCTTAATAAACCTTACACGATGGAAGTCAATCTGGAAGCTCAAACAGTAACGGGTGAAGATGGAAACGTTTATAAGTTTAACATCGATTCTTATTATAAAGAAACTTTACTTAATGGCTGGGATGAAATTGCTCTAACGATTAAATACGAGGAACAAATCGCTGCTTACGAAGCAAAACGTATTGCATTTTAATAGATAAATACTTTTTCTAAGACTGAAGGCAAGGTTATAATTGTCTTCAGTTTTTTGTTGTACTTAAAAAAATTGTAAGCTCTCTTTAAATGGTGGATGCTGAATACTCGGGTAGGGGAGAAAATCGCTCAGGTAGCAGGAGGAACTGCTCGGGTAGTAAAGAAAACCGCTCAGGTACCAAGAAGAACTGCTCGGGTAGTAGAGAAACCCGCTCAGATAACAGGAGAACTGCTCAGGTAGTAGAGGAACGCGCTCAGGTACCAGAAAGAACCGCTCAGGTTACGTTTATGTCAAATGATTAATTTATCCTTGTTCCAGTCATATTTTCTTCGATAGAATATAAGCAATGAAAGGTAGTGAAAAAGATGATTACAGTTATAGGAAGTTTAAATATGGATTTGATTGTACAAATGGATACTTTTCCAAAGCAAGGTGAAACAATTTTAGGTTCAGTGTTTCAAACTGCACCAGGAGGTAAGGGAGCCAACCAGGCAATTGCTGCTGCACGACTTGGAAGTGAGGTCACTATGATCGGCTGTGTGGGCGCAGATAGCTTTGGTGATACCTTACAAAAGGTTTTACAGCAAGAGTCTATTCAAACAAAGGCTATTATTAGCACAGCAGTGCCTACTGAAATTGCAAATATATTAATCTATAATCACGATAACCGCATTATTGTAGTGCCTGGTGCTAATTATGAATTAAAGCCTGCACAGATAGAAGCGTCAAAGGAAATCATTCAGCAAAGTCAGATGGTCATTATACAGCTCGAAATCCCCAAAGAAACGGTGGACTATGCTATAAGATTATGCAAGGAATTCCATATACCTGTACTATTAAATCCCGCACCAGCAACTAATTTTGATGTCCAATGGATGGAAGATATTACGTATATTACACCGAATGAAACAGAATGTGCAGAAATTTTTGGCGATGATTTTGACGCTATTTTAGAAAAATATCCAAATAAATTGATTGTTACCTTAGGAAGTGATGGAGCTCGTTATTTTGATGGGGAATACCCGATTCATGTGCCAGGTTATATGACGAAAGCGGTAGATACAACAGGTGCAGGTGATACGTTTAACGGAGCACTTTCCCATGCATTAGTTGAAGGACAATCATTAGATCAGGCTCTCTATTTTGCTAATATTGCAGCCTCTTTATCCGTAGAGAAATTTGGTGCTCAAGGAGGCATGCCGACACTTGGAGAGGTATATGCACGTATGGCTGGATTAGAAGAATAATAGATATGAAATTTATATTTTCAATAAAATTGGTAATAATACATGTAATTGTTACTTGGATATGCATGAAATAATTACTAATTATGACGACTATTGGTGAGTATTTTGTCCTTTTTTGTCAATATTTCTTAGTACTATGTATTAGAAAGGGATTCGTATCATTTATAATGGATTTATAGATACATACGAAAAGAGGTTTTGAGGATGACAAACATTGACAAACTGCCAATCGAAAATACAGCCTCAGCGAATAATATTTTACCACAGCTTGTTGATCGTTTACGACAATTGCATGGCATCATCGTACAGAATACATATGTAAAGGACACAGCTAAGCATCTTAATCGAATTATACAGGATGCTAATAATCAAACGATGATTCTAATTGTGGGGAAAGAGCGTGTTGGCAAAACAACACTTGTGAACGGGCTTTTAGGGCGTCACGTTTTACCTGTGAGTGAACAGCATCCAACTGGTGTAAATACATTTTTGCGATATGGCGAACATGAAGAAATAAGAGCCTATTTTTTAGATGGTGTTGTGGCAATATTTGATATGAGTAAGCTTGAATTACTGACAACTGGTGATACTTTTGCGTCGGAAATATTACGAGAACATTTAGATTACTTGGAGGTATTTCTAAAAAATGATTTATTAAAGTCAGTAACAATTATTGATTCAGTGTCATTGGAAGCTGGCGGCGGGGAAAGAGCCTATTTCTCTGAATCATTGATTAACCGAGTAGATGAAATTTTTTGGATATTACGCTCAGGTTCTATGGCTATTGATGCAGAAATATTATTAATGGAAACATTAAAAAATAAAGGTGTTGAACCACTTTGTGTGATTAATGGTATTGATTCAAATGACGAAACGGAGGAATTTATTCTTTCGGAAAAGGAACGAATTGGTCATTTAGTCAGTGATTTTATTCCTATCTCGGCAACAAATGCATTGATGGCTAAACAAACTAATAATGATGAGTTATGGCAAAAGAGCCGATATGAGCATTTAATTACACAGATTCATCGAGTTGCACAAAATAGTGATAAAAAAACGTATGCAATTTTAATTCGCTTTTTGCAATGGTTAGAACGATTCCGCTTTGAATTAACTGTGATTCCTCAACGTGATCCATTCCAATCTGCTGTTGAGAACATTGAAAAATACGCAGGTGATACTCAATATGAGTTTTCTCGCTATCAACGTGATTTAACGATTGTCACTGAATATGAACAAGAATATGAAGATGTTGCCAATGTATTTAAAAACGTTCAGACATTATACCAGCTTTTACAAACCATTTCTCAACATGATTATTTGCAGGACAATATTGTAGAAGGCTTTACAGAAAAGGCTATACACTATCAGCAAGTGTTACGAGAATATCGCAATATGTATAGCGAATATAAACGTGAATATGATCGATTGGATGCACAGCATAAAAAAATTCATGGGAAAGGGCTGATGAAAGCAATTTTTGGTCAGCATACACAAAATGAATTTTTCAAGGAACGGGTTAATAAGCTAAATGAGCAGCAGGCTGTTTGTATTGAACAGTTTGAGAAAGTACAGGAAGCAGAGGCAATAATGCTTCAAGCTATTCAGCCTATCCAAGGTTATCTCATGAATTTAACAAAAAAGCGTTTGCTACGTATTGAGAAAAAGGTGCAAGAGCTCAATCAACAACGTTCAAAAGAAAAACGCCAATTAAAATTATATGCCAATAAATTAAATGAATTTTCTTGTTTAATCGAAGCACAGGGCTATATCAAAGATAACATTCAGCCGTTTTTATTAAACGGACAAATGCCACTTAAAGCAAAAGACCTTGAAATGCTAAAAGAAACGATCCACAATATTATGAGCATTGATTTATCCTATAATGGTATTCTTGCACGTAGCCAGATGAATAATAAAATGGAAAGTATTGCAATTCCTTTTGATGTTCAAGACAAATATCCAATTTATACATTAAGCTTAATAGAAACAGATGTAAAATCAAATGATATTCCAGATATACCGAAAAAATTAGATATTCATTATGAAGAGTAAGATGCTACAAAAAAGTTCTAAAAGTTGACAATACTTTTAGAACTTTTCATAGTGTTGAAAAACTAAATGGTCAAGGGACTCTTTGTGAATACTACTAAGTCAAATGAAGGTGATTTCCGTTCCAGGCTACTCGCTTTGCCGCTGACGCTTCGCTTTCGCGCAGAGCAAGGCTTCCAGTGGGCGAGCGACGAGCCGCTTCCTGCGCTGGAGGAACGAAGACTAAGTGCGTCACGTCCTGTGACAACGCCTTCGTGACCAACATCGTGTTGGCCTCAGTTTCTCGTCTGTCTCGCTATCCCACGGGAGTCGAGTAGCCTTGCACTCCAATCAACAATAGTGTAGAACTTTAAATATTTTCTTCCTTCAAAAGTAAAAGTATGTTAATCACCCTCATTAAATGGATATAATGGCGCAATTCTATAGTTGTTGCCCTACACTTTATGTATTGAATCACTTTGTTGCTTTACATAAAGCCACTTATTGCTGTCACTCTGTTATCTCATAGAAAATTGTTTTCAAAGCTCCACTATTGCGCAAAATAATATTGGTTAAGACTTCATTTTATCACTACACATTTATGTGAAATGCCAATAGAAAATACGATGAGCGACGGTTGATTGGAGTGTAGACTGAGTGACTCCTCGGGGATTCAGCGTCACAGATGAGACCCTGGAGCGAGCAGATTAGGGGAACGAAGGCTAAAACCGTCACGTCCTGTGACAACGCCTTCGTGACCAACCTCCTGTTGCCCCAAGCGGCTCATCGGACGCCCCCAGGAAAGCACTCAGTCGGAACGGAGATCAACCCCTCGTTTTGAAAAAGGGTTATACTTTTTAATTTGTCACCTTGATGTCATTGACATAATAGTATTTCAACAACATGAAAAGTTCTAAAAGTTGACAATACTTTTAGAACTTTTATTCATTTGAAACAAATGATGGTATTTTTACGTATAGTTAGGGAGGAGGGATTTTTATGATTACTGTTAACGGACGTTTTACAGAAGCAAAAATTTATGCTAAAACGGCACTGCCATCAGCCATTGATCAAATTCAAGAATTAACAGATCAGGCATTTATGGCAGGCACAAAAATACGGATTATGCCTGATTATCATGCAGGTAAGGGGTGTGTGATTGGCACAACGATTCAGCTTCAAGATCGTGTAGTCCCAAATCTTGTCGGTGTTGATGTCGGCTGTGGTGTTTTTGTAGCGGAATTGAATAAGTCGGCAATTGATTTTGCCAAGCTGGATGCAATTATCCGAGATTTTGTACCTAGTGGGCAGGACGTTCATTCTGAAGTTTCACCTAAACGCCAATTTGTGGAATTTGAAGGAAATCAATTTAGGGCGAGCGGTATAAAGGATGAGTATACCAATCTATCCTTAGGCACACTTGGAGGGGGAAATCATTTTATAGAATTGTCAAAAGATGTAAATAATGTACATTATTTACTAATTCATACTGGCTCCCGATATGTTGGCGCCAAAGTTGCTAGCTGGCACCAAAAGAGAGCCTACGAAACGTTGCGTCGAGAAGATTTAACAGTAAAGATTGAGGAGCTGAAATCACAGGGGCGTCAAAAAGAAATTCAAGCAATGATAAAGACCTTTAAAGAACAAAACCCTTTAGTTCCCAAAGACTTAGCTTATTTAGAAGGCGAGTATTTCCATGATTATATGCATGATATGAAAATCGCGCAGCAATATGCTCGAATGAATCGATGGATCATTGCTGAAACAATTGCTCAGCATATGGGCTGGGATTTTAACGAAACCTTCGATACTATTCACAACTATATTGATACAGATACTATGACGTTGCGAAAAGGAGCAGTTCGTGCCAATAAAGGAGAAAAATTGGTCATTCCTATGAATATGAGAGACGGCTCGTTGATTTGTGTGGGAAAAGGCAATGAAGATTGGAATTTCTCAGCGCCACATGGGGCAGGGCGAATGTACTCTAGAAGAGCTGCCAAGGCGGCATTAAATATGGATGATTTTAAAGAAACAATGCAAGGTATATGGACAACATCTGTAAATGAGGAAACATTAGATGAGGCTCCTATGGCCTATAAACCAATGATAGAGATTACATCTGCCATTGAAGAAACGGTAGATATCATCAAAATTATTAAACCTGTTTATAATTTTAAAGCGAGTGAGGCAGCAATGCCTTATGACCGAAAAAAATAAATACCTTCCAAGATGTTAAATCACTCATTATACATCTATGACTGTCTATTAACATTATCCCTGTAATGGTATAAAATAGGCTTACAAAGATGAAATGGGTGGTTTTTTGGTATCTTCAAAAGATGTGGCAAAGTATGCAGGTGTTTCTCAAACAACTGTGTCTAGAGTATTAAATACGCCTGAGTTAGTTAAGCCTAAAACAATTGAAAAGGTAATGAAGGCGATCGAGGAATTAAATTACATTCCAAATGATATAGCAAGATCACTTGTTCAGCAAAAAACAGGGACAATCACATTGATTTCAGGACCTTTACACAATCCTTTTTTTGTAGATACAACAACAGCAATTGTTAACTATGCTAATGCTCAAGGCTATAAAGTTCATGTTTATTTTGGAACAGAGGATAACTTAGACACGATTTATAATTCCGTTTTAGAAACGAAGGCTGATGCGATTATTTTATCATCAATGCTGTATACAGATACTTTATTTTTTAAGCTAGAAAAATTGGGCATACCGTTTATCATGTTTAATCGCAAGCATCAAGAAAATAGGCATTTTGTAGAGATTGATAATGTAAAAGCAGGATATATCGCAACAAATCATATTTTATCTTTAGATCATCGTGATATTTGCTGGATTGGTGGTCCCCATGAAATGAGTACTTTTTATGGAAGGTACAAGGGCTTTGAAAAGGCCTTAGAGGATCACGGAATTGATGCAAAAACAGTGCCGTTTTTTTTTACAAATACCAATAAAATTGATATTGAACGAGTATTTGAAGAGATTGTACAGCTTCCGAAGCGACCAACTGCTATTTGTGCAGCGACAGATGCTATAGCGATTGAAATAATAAATTTATGTTTAGCGCAGGGCTTTAGGGTGCCAGAGGAATTTAACGTAATAGGTATAGATAATGTTGAGCTTAGTAAACATCATTCTATTGCCTTAACAACGGTAGGCTTAGAGTCAGAAAAAAACCTTGGATTTATGGCAATTGAAAAATTATTTGAGGTTATGGAGAAAAAAAATACTTGCATCCAGCAAACCGAATCTGTTAAACTTTTCCCAAGAAATACAACGTGTAAGAAAATAAACTGATATACGTCAGTTTGTTTTTTTACACCGAAATGGTTACGTATTCATTTCTTTATATTCTGAAATGAATACGTAACCATTAAAAGAAAGGAGTGATTAAGTCTTGAAAAGGGGCTTATGGATGAATGGACAATGGCAAATGACAGATGAATTTATGGAGGTTCAAGCCCCCTATTCAAAAGAGGTAATTGCAAAGTTTGCGATGGCAACTGAACAGGATGTACAGGATGCCATTGAAAGCGCACAAGCTGCAGCCACTGACATGGCAGCCTTAACTGCGTTCCAACGAGCAGAAATATTGGAGCATCTATCCAGTTTGTTTTTGGAAAATCGTGAGGAAGCAGCTAGTATTATTTCACTAGAATCAGCAAAACCATTAAAGTATGCCTTTGCTGAAATTGATCGCACGATTGAAACCTATAAATTTGCAGCAGAGGAAGCAAAACGCTTATCTGGCGAAATGATTCCGATGGACGCTTCTAAAAATGGGGAAGGGCGCTTTGCCTATACGATTCGGGAACCAATAGGCGTTATTGCAGCTATTACACCATTTAATTTTCCACAAAATTTAGTAGCTCATAAAGTAGGACCAGCTTTAGCTGCGGGCAATACGATTGTGTTAAAGCCAGCTACTCAAACAGCTTTATCAGCTCATTTTCTAGCAAAATTATTGGCACAAACTAATTTACCAGCAGGAGCTTTTAATCTAGTGACTGGGCAAGGGAAATTAGTAGGGGATGTATTTTTAGCACATCCTAATGTAAAAATGATAACGTTTACGGGAAGCCCTGCTGTAGGTATTTCACTACGAAATCGTGCTGGTTTAAAAAAGGTCACATTAGAATTAGGCTCAAATGCAGGGGTGATTGTTGACGAAGGGGTTCAACTTGATCAGATTATGGACCGAATTGTTATGGGGGCATTTTCAAATCAAGGTCAGGTATGTATCTCACTGCAGCGAATATATGTAATGGATAGTATGTTGAATGAGTTTTTAGAAAAGCTAAGTGCTAAAGTTGCGCAGCTTATCATTGGCGATCCACTTGAGCAAACAACAGATATAGCCATGATGATTTCAGAATCAGAGCAACAGCGGGCCCTACAATGGATTGAAGAAGCGGTTGCTGAGGGGGCAAAAATAATAACTGGTGGTCATATTGATAATAATGTTTTACTGCCAACTGTGTTATCCAACGTATCCTCACATAGCAGAGTGTTATGTGAAGAAATTTTTGCACCAGTTGTGATCGTGAATTCAGTGTCTACTATAGAGGAGGCAATAGAAGCTGTTAATGATTCTCATTATGGCTTACAGGCAGGTATTTTTACACCATCGATAGAGACTGCTTTTAAGGCTTCAAGGGCATTACAGGTAGGGGGTGTCCTTATCAATGATGTGCCAACTTATCGTGTAGATCATATGCCATATGGTGGCGTAAAAGAAAGTGGCACAGGTCGTGAGGGCATAAAATATGCAATAGAGGAAATGACAGAAATGAAGCTTGTTATTTGGAATAACCAATAATCACGAATGGAGATGGAAGAAATGAAGATTATCAAACAACACCCAAAATTGTATGTAATGGATAATGGTACGATGCGAATGGATAAAAACTATATGATTGCCATGCATAACCCAGCAACGATTGATCATCCAAACCAGCCAAATGAATTTGTAGAATTTCCCGTTTATACAGTTTTAATCGATCATCCAGAAGGGAAAATATTATTTGATACAGCATGTAATCCAAACTCAATGGGACCTGAGGGGCGTTGGGGAGAATTTACACAGAAAGCATTTCCTATTAACATGCCAGAAGAATGCTATTTACATCATCGATTAGAAGAGTTGAATGTGCGTCCTGAGGATATTAAATATGTTGTTGCCTCCCATTTACATTTAGATCATGCAGGCTGCTTAGAGCTGTTTACAAATGCTACGATTATCGTACAGGAAGATGAATTCAATGGTACACTTCAAACCTATGCGAGAAATGTAAAAGAAGGTGCCTATATTTGGGGTGACATTGATATGTGGATTAAAAATAATTTACAATGGCGCCTCATTAAACGTGGTGAGGATAACGTGAAGCTTGCAGAAGGGATTCAAGTATTGAATTTTGGCAGTGGTCATGCCTGGGGTATGCTTGGTCTGCATATTAATATGCCAGAAACGGGTGGTATTATTTTAGCTTCAGATGCCATTTACACAGCCGAAAGCTATGGTCCACCTGTCAAGCCACCAGGCATTATTTATGATTCGGTTGGCTATAATTCTACAGTTGAACGAATTCGCCGACTTGCCAATGAAACGAACTCACAGGTTTGGTTTGGTCATGATCCTGTCCAATTTAAATCATTTAGAAAATCGACGGAAGGTCACTATGAATAGTTAGGAGTAGATCATTTATGCATAAATTAACCTTTACTCCTGTAAGTTATACAGGCTGGGGATGCTTAAATCAACTTCTACCTGAAGTAGAAAGATTTAAAGCTACCAATATATTAATTGTCACAGACCCATTTTTAAAAGAATTAGGGTTAACAGATAAAATCCAACAACCCTTGCTTTCAAAGGGATACGCGACTACGATTTATACAGATATTGCCCCAGAGCCACCACTTGCTATTGGAGAAAAGCTAGTTGACTTTACTAGAAAGCATCACTTTGATTTAGTCATCGGTTTAGGTGGCGGAAGTGCTCTAGATTTAGCCAAGCTTGCTGCCGTATTAGCAGTACATGATGGAAAAGTAGCGGATTACTTAAATTTAACAGGCACAAAAACACTAGAACAAAAAGGATTACCCAAAATTTTAATACCCACTACATCTGGAACTGGCTCAGAAGTGACAAATATTTCTGTGCTATCGCTTGAAACAACAAAAGACGTTGTGGCACATGACTACTTATTGGCGGATATTGCTATCGTAGACCCAGAGTTAACGATTTCATTACCACCAAAAATAACAGCTGCAACAGGCGTAGATGCCTTAACACATGCAATTGAGGCATATGTTTCAATCAATGCAAATGAAGTAACTGATGCCCTTGCATTACAGGCAATTCGCTTAATCAGTGGCTCGATTCGCACGGCTGTGCAGGACGGACAAAATAAGCAGGCTCGTTCAGATATGAGCTATGGTAGTTATTTAGCTGGCTTGGCCTTTTTCAATGCTGGAGTAGCAGGTGTCCATGCTCTAGCCTATCCATTGGGCGGTCAATTTCATATAGCTCATGGCGATTCCAACGCAGTGCTTTTACCATATGTCATGGGGTATATTCGTCAAAGCTGTGAAAAGCGTATGAAAGATATTTTAGATGCAATGGGTATCTCATCTGCCTATTTATCACAAGAAGAAGCTTCCTATAAATGTGTAGATGCATTACAACAACTCGTTCAAGATGTTAATATTCCTTCAACATTAAAGGGATTTAATATACCAGAAGAAGCCTTGGAACAATTAACGTCTGATGCAACAAAGCAAACAAGAATTTTAGCCCGAAGTCCAATGCTACTAGAACGAGAAGATATCTATGCTATTTATAGAGCTGCATTTGATGGAGAAGTTCGCGAGCCTCATAGATCATAATGAAGATAAGAGAAACGTTGATTTAACGTTTCTCTTTTTTATGAAGAAATTTAACATTAAAATGAACGATACTGTTATTTCAACGGTCTAATAAATAGAAAGGAGAGAGAAAGATGGATGAACAGGATTTTTTATATTTACTTAAACAATATGAACAGACCATGTATCGAATGGCTTTTGCCTATTTAAAAAATGAGCATGATGCTATTGAAGCTGTACAAGAAGCTACTTATCGAAGCTTAAAAAAGAAACATACTTTGAAAGAACCAGTTTATTTTGGTACTTGGCTTGTTCGAATTTTACTGAATGTTTGTCATGATATGCGTAATAAAAGTATGCGACTTCATTTACAGGAAGATATAGAAATTGGAGAAAACGTACATACCCACGACCGCTTTGAAATGACGGATATCATTACCAAACTACCTAAGGAGCAACAGGAGCTAATTTTTCTAAAATATTTTCATGACTATAGAAATCAAGATATTG
Organism: Lysinibacillus sp. NPDC047702; assembly: GCF_050272555.1. Lineage (NCBI taxonomy): Bacteria > Bacillati > Bacillota > Bacilli > Caryophanales > Bacillaceae > Lysinibacillus > Lysinibacillus sp. NPDC047702. The sequence continues at coordinate 34,261 of NZ_JBNNMG010000015.1, forward strand.
CTGTCCTTCAAAATATACCAGAAGGTACTGTGAAATCTAGATTGCATTCGGCATTGAAAAAGCTAAAACTTTATTTTCAGGAGAAAGGGGAGTTGTAGGTGAAGAAGGAAGAAAAGTATGACTATGATACATTTATCCAAGAATTAGCACAAATTCATGTTCCACATGATCAATTAGCTGAAGCACATATGGAAAGTGTCCGTCGCTATCAAAAAGAAAAACGGAAACGACTGCAAATATGGAAAGGCATGGCTCTAACTTGTGCACTTCTAATGATTTTTCTGGGATCTATCCGTTTATCACCAGCTTTTGCTAGTGTCGTTAGCAATATTCCAGGGCTTTCACCACTTGTTCAGATGATTACGTATGATAAAGGTGTTGCTGATATCCTTGATAATCACTATTATGAGGAATTAGGGCAAACCCAAGCCAAAAATGACTTATCGTTTACACTTCAGGGGGTAATTGCCGATGAAACAGGGATGATTTTACCCTATAAATTTTCTGCACCAATGGATCTTCGAGGTTTAGATACTGAGAAAATAGAGCTTCGTTTAAACGGTGAAGTATTAAATGCTGAAGTAGATTTTTACAGGTATCGTGAAGTAGAATTTTTTCAAATTGAAGATAATTTGATTGTTACATTCTTTGAACCAATAAATTATGAAAATGCCCAATTTGAATTATATATTCAATTTGCAGATGAGAAACAAACTGAATTTTCGTTTCCATTTACACTTAAAAGGGAAATTGCGCAAACAAAGACCTATGAATTGAATGAGAAAATGAGCTTCGAAGGACAAAATATTACGGTTAAGTCAGTCTCGATTTCACCAATTCGCACCGGTGTGACAATCGCACTCGACCCCAATAATGATAAAAGTATTTATGATTTTGATGATATACGTCTTTTGGATGAAAAAGGGGAGGAATGGTCTTCAATTCGTAGAGGTTTAGTAGCTACAGGATCAGCTACTGGAGAAACAACATACTTTATGCAAAGTAATTACTTTAGAGAGCCGGAGAAGCTAACTTTATCTATTGGTAAAGTACTAGTATTTCGAAAAGAACAGGATTATATTGAAGTAGATTTTAATCAGAATAAGGTGTTATCTAAGCCACCTATTCCAGGTTTACAAATAAAAGTAGAGAAACCAATGGTGACATTAAATATACCAACCTCAAGTTATATACAAGGATTTAATGGTAATGCAGCAGATGCAAATGATTATGGTGTAGACGCAGAAAGTGAAGTTATAAATAGTAATAATGACTATCTGTCTGAACAAATTGAAATATTAGACCTAAATGGAGTTACTAATCCAGTTCGCCTGTATTTTATAACAGATGAACTCTATTTAGAGGGAACGCAACAAGTAGATATTTCCTTGAAATAGAGTGGTATTTCCTTATTTTGGAAAGAGAGAAACGTTCATTTTGAGCGTTTCTTTTTTATATCAAAATCAATCAAGGTTCCTGAAATATATAGTAAATAATGGGTAATTAGTATATAATATTATTTATTTTTCAATATGTGGAGGATGTGCTAATGAAACTGGTACTACAGATAACAAGTATGATTTTATTTGTTACAGCTTTAATCTTTAGTTTATCTCAAATATCAAGTTTAAAGGAAGAAAGAGAGGATATGAAGTACTGGGAAAAAGCAGCGAATGAACATTATGATAACAATCTTATAGAAGAAAGATATTTTATCTTTAAAGATAGTTATACCACTCATCTTACAACAACTTTGGTATCAACAATATCAATTGTGTTAACAGGAATATTCTTTCTAGCAATAGCTAAAATTATTTCATTACTTCAAGAAATAAGTTCAAAAGTTACTAATAAGCCTCAAGAAGAAGAATTCGAATTGTTGAATTAATAGGAGGAATAGAATGTTAGTTGATATAAATTGTCCAGTTGAATTGCTTGAGTATCAGCTATATAGAAGTAAAAAAACAGGCAAAATTTATTGTTCATTTAGATTTAATAATATATCAGAAGAAAGTATAAAAGGTTTTAATGCTACCGTCTATTGTTATGATCAATTTGGTGAACCAGTAGGAATGGAATCAAATAGCTTTGAATATACACAGCAGTTTACTGAATCTATAAAGCCCAACAAGTTATTTGATAATGGTGAAAAAATTTCATTAGATAATTTTCGCAATACAAGGAAAATTGATATCGTTATTCATAAAGTACTATTTAGTGATGAAACTACATGGACTAAAAAGGAAACTGAACTAGAGAATGTAGAACTAAAAGAAATTAATCACCCCAAGCAATTATCTTATGTAAAAACACATGAAGGAAATGATGCAAAATACTATTCACAAATAGTAAATGATAAATGGCTATGTGTATGTGGACGTCTTAACTTGGAGGATACGAAAACATGTAAACGATGTAAAAGAGAAAAAAAGCGTGTTCTTTCAATGTATAGGAATGATGAAGCAATAAATGAAAATATTACATTATATGAAAAACAGATAGAGGATAATAAAAAGGAAGAACTAGCAGAAAAAGAACGTCAACATAAAATATATAAGAAAAAGGTAAAGAGAGTTGCTAAATATTGCTCAATCTTTATAAGCCTTTTATTGCTTATCAGTATTGCAGTTTATGGCTTTATCACCAAGTTTACATTTTCATGGGATAATTATCTTTTATTAAAAGATAAGAATAACTCTTTAATTGAGGCAGTTAAAATGGAGGATATAAAGAATATAGAATTTTTACTTAAAAATGGTGCAGATGTTACTTTTACAAATAAAGACGGTGAAAATTCGGTAAGTGAAGCTATAAAATTACCAAATAAAAAAATAGCTTTGTCATTAATGAATAAAGAAATAGGAAGTATAAAGGTTGGTAAAGAAAAAGATACTCTTGCACATATTGCGGCCATAAATAAACAATATGAAATACTAAAAGAGCTTCATCAATTTGGGGTTGATATGAACGTAAAAAATGAGCAAGGGCACACGGTGTTATATTATGCGATAAAAATAGGGAACAAAGATATGATTGACTATCTTGTTCATGAAATTAAAGTAAATCTTCAGGAAGTGGACAATGAGGGAAATAATATAGTGCAAGTAGCCCTATTACATCAGTTCAACAATATAGATTTAATAAAGGAATTATTGAACCTAGACCTTGATTTTAATAGAAAGAATGCAACGGGTCAAAATACATATGAAACGGCTATTCTTACTCAAAATAAGGATATTGTTCAAATATTTATTGAGAATGGACTAAATCTCAATAAGGTTGATGAAAATGGAAATAATGCTATTCATATCTTACTTACTCATAAAACAGATAATATGACATTCTTGTCTGAGCTAATCAAAAAGGGAACAAATCTAAATGGACTAAATAAGCAAGGTCAAACACCATTATATTTAGCAATATTAAATGGAGATAAAAATACTGTTGAGGTGCTACTTAAAAATAAGGTAAATCTAAATAGTGTAAATAGTAACGGGGAGTCAGCAGTGGAGATTGCTGAAAAGCATAACCAATCATTGGTGGAATTATTTGAACGGGGTAAATTTATCATTAAGATCGATAAACAAAAAAATGAATTTTTAGTAAATGGGATTGCTTTAGGTTCCTCGAGAAAAGATGTAGTAAATCGATTAGGTGCTCCAGATAAAAAGGATTTTAAATATTTTGATAATACTATAGCCTGTAATTATTATTACTTAAACGATAGTACGGGGAAAGGAAAGATAGAGACAGAATATTGCTTTTATGATGACGATACAATTGAATCTATTTCGTTTGATTTTTATTCTAAACATCTGAATGAAAAATGGTATAAAAATTTAGGAAAACCATTTGTTAATGAAGAAGCCCCTATCTTCTATTTAAAGGGTACTGAACAAACATTACTATTAAAACCGAATGAAGAGATAGGGTTTCTTTCATATGCGGATGGGAATTTTTATTATTATTACGATAAAAATTGAGCTGTTATTTAATTAGCAAAAATAAGCGACTAAGTTTCCGAGAAAAATTTCTTCAAAAACTTAGTCGCTTTTGCATTTTCCAAATTAAATTTTCATTTAAAATAGGCTAAATGAAATTCTATGCCTCAGCATCAGGCGTAAATGTACGTGTAGCTAATTCTGCATCTAGCATAAAGATAGCATTGGAGTCATTTTCAATACGTTCAATTTTACGGATTAGAGTATCGAATGTTGATTCTTCCTCTACCTGTTCATCAATAAACCATTTTAAGAATGCCATTGTCGCATGCTCACGTTCATCTAAAGCGATGTCTGACAAATTGTAAATACGACGTGTCACTTCTTTTTCATGAGAAAGCGCAGTTTTGAAGGCAGCTAAAATCGATTCGAAATGGTTACCTGGACTATCAAAGCCTTGGATGGTTGCACGGTAGCCCATATCACTTAGGAAATTATAAAATTTCATAGCATGGAAGCGTTCTTCCTCCGCCTGTACTAAAAAGAAATTAGCAAAGCCATCATAATCTTGATCTGTACAGTAGGCAGCCATCGCCATATAGGCATGTGCTGAGTAAAATTCAAAATTCATTTGATCATTTAGTGCTGTGTGTAGTTTTTCAGATAACATAAAAGTTCCTCCCTTTGCAGTAAATACCTTCTGCTCACTTCTAGTATACAGCGAAGAGAGGCAGACATACAAAAATTTAATTTTTCGCAGTAAATCCTACAAAACTTAATTGATATTAGTTTTCAATTAGAATTTTTAATCAAAATCATTTTGAAATACTGATGCTTTAGATAATGGATATAAAAAATCGCCTAGAATATTTCGAGGGCACTGAAAAAGTCGATTTGCCACAAAAATTGTGATGCAAATCGACTTTTTTAAGTTTTTAAATCTAACAAAAGACAAATTTCTAATATAAAAAAGTGAATTTTTTTAGTCTTTCAGTGTCCTTAATAATTCTAGGCAATTTTTTCAAAGTATATTATTTTGGATTTTTCGTTTGATTTTTGACACCCACTAAATAACCACCAAGGGCGATACCTACTAACACAATCCAGAAAGTCACTTTCCATAAAGTGGAGTGAGGGAATTCATGTGGAATTACACCTAGTTTTTCGTGTGCTAATGTTAATACCGCTAACTTTACACCAACCCATCCAACAATTAGGAAGGCAGCTGTTTCAAGAGATGGGAATTTATCGAGCACACGTACAAACCAACGTGCTGCAAATCGCATCATAATAACACCGATAATTCCACCTAGGAACATAACTGCAAATTGCCCTGCATTAATACCGCCAATATCAAAATCACCGATATGTGGTAATGTTACTGCAATAGCAACTGCTGCTAAAATTGAATCTACTGCAAAGGCGATGTCAGCTAGCTCTACTTTCACTACTGTCATCCAGAAGCCAGATTTCTTTTTAGGCTCTTCAATTTCTTCTGGATTTTGCGAGGCTTTCCGAGAATCATAAATATGCTTGATAGACATGAATAATAAATAGGCAGCACCTATAGCTTGAATTTGCCAGAAATTAACGAGTGTTGTGATAAGGAATAGCGCGGCGAAGCGGAAAATAAATGCACCCACTAAACCATATAATAATGCTTTTTGTTGCTGAGCCTTTGGTAAATGTTTAACCATTACAGCCATCACGACAGCGTTATCAGCAGCTAATAAACCCTCTAGTACAATTAATACAACGAGTACCCATGCGTATTCAAATAAAATTGCCTCCAAATTTGTTTCCTCCTTTAATTTTAAATAGAAGTGAATGACTGCTTTTAACTTAGTCTTTCCCTATTTTAGGCAAAAGAAAAAGACCTATGCCTAAAAAATAGGCAAAGGTCTTGCTAAGCGATTAACTGTATGTATACAGAAAAAATATCTTATCATTTAAGATATGCCTTCACACCCGATGGTCAAAAACCATGTAATGACGAATGTGAAATCAGATGGATTACTCGCATCTGCTAGCTACTCCCCTTTGACAATAATGTCAAAAGCTATTCAATTCTTTATATACGAATTATAACACTTTAAAAATTAAATGCAAATAGAAATATGTAAATATGGCGAAAAAATACTAGATTGGATGAATGAAAACAATCAGCATTATTAATTTAAAAGGCTGGGTAGCTAAAACAATTTCGGCTATCAATATCGCTTTCACACTGGTAGTGGTGCATGGGAAACGTGTATTGCTCATTGATAACGACAAACAAGGTAACACATCTAATTTTTTCAGGCTGTACGACCCCAATAGTAATGGATTATCAGAGTTATTAACAAGTCATTAGAAAAACAGGTTATGAAGAGCTAGACATTATCACTGCCATATGAATTTGTTAAGAGCCAATAAAGAAATCTTGGTGAATGTGTCACGCCCTTAGCAAACGAAAAACGATTGGATTTTTAAGAGATTAGAAGCTGTAGAAATAGAGCACAGATTACATGTTGGAGAATTACAAATAAGAACTAAACGTTTTTTGTTGTAGAAAAAGAAGCAGAATTCGAAGAGATCTTTCCAAATATCGAACGTTGCTACGAATTTATAACACAAAATTATCACATTAAGGGGTGAATCGCGGTGGAAACTTGTTGGAGTTCTAAACACGGTGGTTATATAAAGTGCCCTGTAAAGGATTGCAACTTACTAAAGCTCACTGTCGATTAGAGCATAGTATGAGTCGTGAAGAAGTAAGAGAAAAATATGGTTTACCCAAAAATGTTTTAAAACTTAATAATAAGCAAATTCAAACCTGCTTAAGAACAGGAAATAAAAGGGGCTAAATCACAATGATCGATATTAGAAATTAACGACTGGAAAAGAGCATACATCTTTTGGGTGCACTGAAACAATAGATAAGGGTAAAAAGGCGGTATCTTGTAGGTAAGTAAGACGAGAAATCTATGAGCTTTCACTTACATAAGGAATGTAACAAGGTTATTGCAAAGGATAAATGGTTTTCTGGAAGCAGTCTTGATTCCTTTTCAGTGGGTGTCAAAACACCTACTGAAATAGAGGAACTCAGGCTAAGAACTTCACATCCTGTGAAAACGCCTGAGTGACCAACATCATGTTGCTGCCGCTGCGTTAGCACTACGCTTTCGCGCAAAAAACATCTGTTGGCCCAAAGTCTCCAGTGGATGTCACGGATTTTCAAAGGAATGAGCCTAAAACCTTCGCATCCTGCAAAAACGGCTAACCGACCTGCATCGGTAAAAACGCCACGTCCTGTGGCATTACAGAAATGATCGACATCGTATCGACCCTCGTGCAGGCCTGGGCACAATTTAAAATTGTTTATCTGTGCAAAGCGAAGCGTCAGCAACAAATGTTTTTTGTAGCGAAAACAAAGCGGCTGCTACAATTACGCCAAGGCGAAATTGATTAATTAATGAAATCTTGAGGAACACATTCACGAACACCAGAATTTCTTAATGAGTTAAATAAAGCTGCACTGATTCTTAATAAAACATTGTTATCAGTGCCATTTTCTAAATCATAGATTACAAAGTATGAATTATTGACTGTAAAAATACATTTCCGTTCTAATTTAAATCCAGGTGGTACAGGAGGAAGGTTAAAACGTGGTACAACTACAGGTGTATCTCCTTCATCTCTGATAAAATTGAAAGTTTGTTGGTCAATCTCATAGATATTAACTGGATCAATCTCCACACCTTTATCTGGAATTGTAATTTCATCTTCAACTAATAGGAAAAAGCGTTCGTTTCGAAAATTGAAAAGACTTCTCGCTCCAATTTCAAATGATGCCATTTTATATTCACCTCCTTTTCATATAATATTTTATTCATATCGAATACAGTTGTTTGGACAATAAGGAAGGCGAAGTGAAGAATAATAAAAATAACCATTTATAGTAATTGTTCTAGCATGCTACTAAAAGGCAGATGGATAAATGGTTGTGGTTACAGCATGGTTTGAAAGATATGATTGGTATGGGAGAAAAACAGTTCTATGAACAGATCGTTCAGTTAATTTTCATTTTTAACATTCTTTAAGATTGGCGTAAGATTTTTGTATGAGTCATATCTAACCAAGTGTGGCTTTTTATTATGCCCTGAGAGGTTGAGTGCAAAATTGAAAAAGGAAAAATATTAAGAGGGTCACTTGGGATGGAGTGACCCTCAGTAACGAAATTCGGAGGTGTAAGACTAAATTAGCTTACATTACTATTAATATGACGTAATAGCAATTTTTGTATAGTTCATAGCCTGAGCAATAGACTTAAAAAGCTCAGCGTCGTCACATGCTATAGAAAAAAATATTAAAAGGGTCACACGGAGGATAGTGACCCTTACTAATGATTTGAATGTGTAAAAGGATAAGTTTCTAATAGTTATGAGCATAGAGGTGGTGGTATTGAATATTAATAACTGATGAAACTAACGCCAACAATAATTAGAAGAATGAATAGAACAACAATTAGAGCAAATGATGAACCAGAACCACTACTATAAGACATAATATTTTCCCTCCTTTCTATGTCTATAATATGCATAGTTGTAGAAAGTGAGGAGGTATTTATCCAACTAAGAGTTCCTTGAATAAAAAATTTTGGAAAATAATCAATAAGTTTTCGGGTCACGTTCAGTTAACCAAGTATGATAAGAAATGAATTCAATTTCTTTAATCCTGTTTGCGTTCTCCAAAGGGCTTCCCACCGCAAAACTTTATTACACAGTCGGTTAAAGAAAATATTATTCAGGAATCACACTTTAAGGATATCCAGAACGGAACAATGATCATTGATCGTTTGGTTGGGCTTTATATTACGTTTCAGCAAAGACGTAGTAAAAGCTAATTTAATATACTAATTAAATCATTAACTTTCTGTGAATAACGTTGGTTCCCAGATTGTTGAGTGATAAAAAACTACATCTATGAAAGAACTTTGAATAATGAAAAAATCGCATTTAAGAGAGTAACTCTTGAATACGATTTTTGTTTATAATACTATATCAAATTACGTAAGAAAAATTTAAAAGGGTCACACGGAGGATAGTGACCCTTTGATATATTAGAAGGAAAGGTAATTTTTTATTCTATTAATAATAGCATTAGAGGCTCTAATGGGTATTATTAATAACGGATGAAACTAGTACCAACAATAATCAGTAGAATGAAAAGAACAACAATTAGTGCAAATCCTGCACCAGAACCATAGCCACCGCCGCCATTACATTCTGACATAATATCTTCCCCCCTTTCTATTATCTATCATATGAACGGTTGTTAAAATGAACTGCGATAATTATCTACTTAATATAAATTAATTTTAAAATTTTATATCTTAGATATATATCAAGAGGTTTAATGAAAAAAAGAGGCTGGGACAAAAAGAAAAAATGTTAGATCGATTGTATCTCGGTCTAACATTTTTTGATTTAAGAAGAATCAATCAACTCAGTGAAACGGAAAATTTATTATCCATTTTCGTTATTTTTCAAAATAATTAAGTTCTGTCCCAGCCTCATGTAATGAGATGATGTAAAGCTTGATAAACTTTACATCATTAAATTTCGATTTTGTAATAGTTAGCAGCGGAGGTTTTTTAGATTAAAATACATGAAAGATTAATTATATTAATACATGAAAGTTGCGCCGACAATAATCAGAAGAATAAATAACACAACAATTAGGACGAATGATGAGCCACTATTGCCGCCATAATAGCAATTGTTATTAATGCCTCCTACATTACCGTAGTATCCCATAAAATATCCCTCCTTTTATGATCTATAATATGTATAGTTGTAGAAAATTAAAAGGTATTCATCTATAAAACAACATTTAGTAATAAAATGTATTGTTTCCTTCAAGGGAATAAATATGGTGATCTCTAAAGGTCATATCCAATGGGGTATGGCTTTTAATTTTGCAATGGTGGGACGTATAAAACTTTGGGGAGGTGAGAGTTTGCTATCCCAAGTCCACTTTTTGTAAGGATACAAGTATAAGTTACAAGGAATAAAATGTGGGGAGAAAAGATTGATTTGGTTAGGAAGGGAGACTCAAAAATGTACTATCTATTCTTTGAGTTTTCCAGTTAGAGAATATAACTAAACAATTAAAACCAGACGCACATTAAAGGTGAGTATCCAGCATTTTAATGTTCATTCTTATCTTTAATTCTAAAATTCCCTTTTTTAAAATCAGAAAAAACTAGTATACACATCCATACATAGATTTAATCGCTACATATTCTAGCAATATAGAGAGCGCACTCTAATACTAAAAAAATGAAAAGAGGGATTTTTTTTGAGTGATCAATTAAATAATCAAATGCTACCTTGCCCAGTAACGTCAACTGAACAAATACCATTAAATAGTGAGGCTACTCCACTAGCCGTTACATCGATTACGGCTCCAATTATTAAAGTTCCAGTTGCGCTTGCAGAACCAACACTTCAAATAGTTGTGGAATCAGATATTACGCTTGATCCTGCAGCAACTGAAATTAAAAGAGTGAAGAAAAATGTTTTCCTAAATCAAGTTAAACTAGTACCAGTTAGGTTTGCACGTATTGACAACACTGACTTTTTTAGAGTAACAAGAGCTAAATTATTTGTAGCAGGGCATATTCGCAAAAATATAGAATATGCATCAGCGGCATGTAATGGAGCGCTACAAGATAGAATTGCTGATGTTCCGTTTTCTGGCTTTACAGACCTAACTTTCCCGCAAACACCTGGAGGTCCTACTCCAATCTTAGGAATTTCTGAGTTTGCAGAAGCGAACTTCCTGAATGAAAGAACCCAATTGGATGCTCGATTGGATAAGGCTTTCTTCCAAAATCTCGTTAAGTACAATGAACAACCATTTGGCGAGTTAGTCGCTGCTAACTTCTTTGAACTTGATTTTTCACCAGTTATGGCATCACCTGAAGGTGCTTTCCGCACATTGCGTGAAAAAATCGTGCTTGAATTAACTGTAAAAGTACTGCAAGTTCAACAAGTCCGCCTTGGCGCTGGTAGTGCTGTAATAACTCCTGTTCTTTTCGGACTTACTCCTCCTACTAGCCCTTGATATTCTCTAGTTTTTAGTGGAGCAGAACAAATAAAAAAGGCAGTTCACAGTAACAAAATGTAATTGAAAAAATAACTCATAATATTTAATGGGCACTATTAAAAAATCTAATATTTGAGTTGGCAGTTGAAAGTTCGGTTAAATCTGAATTTCAACTGCTTTTTAGTGCATGGTGAACTATCATTAGATAATTGGCTGGAATGTGTGTTGAAAAATTTTTTTGATTCTTTCTTCTATGTTGTTGTCTCTCCATTGTTTGTTTTAACAAAATCAAGTTCTACAGCTTCTTATTATAATTTTGTATCTAATAAATCTTGGTAATTCCAAAAAAAAAAGTTCCTATTTATCTAGGGAAACGGGGAAACATTTGATTTCCAAAGCCGGGGGAAAATGGTCTCATACCTGGGAAAAACGGAGTTCCGACTGGGAAAAATGGGCTCTCAATCTCAATTGGGAAAAACTCGATCTCTGTTGGAAAAAACGGGCTCATACCTGGGAAGAATTGTCTGCCAACTGGAAAAAACGGGCTCATACCTGGGAAGAACTGTCTTCCAACTGGAGAAAACGGACTCGTACCTGGAAAAAATGGTCTCATACCTGGGGGAAATTGGCGCCCTTCGTTAAAGCGCATTGGATTTACCATTTTTTTAACTCCCTTCAATTGATATAGTATAGGCTATGTTCAATCAATGGAGTGGCTTAGACTAAGACACAAGTTGTTTGTAAATTGCCTCCTATAGACAGAATGTTTTCTACAATTGTCAATAAGAAAAAAACTAAATGTTCTCGTAAGGAGGGTTATATTGGCGGAGATAATTATTTAAAAAGACCACTTTTTTAGGGTCTTCAAAAAGTCTACTAAGTGCTATTATCGTTAATTCTTTATAGCTAAGTCACTAAACGAAATGGGACCAACTACGTTTGCTTGTGTCAACAGTAGATCGATAGAAGTTGGCACCAGCTATTTATTTGGAATCAATGACTTGAAATGTAAAGGTATAGGTTTGTTGATTTTACTCCATCTTGAGTATTATAGATTACTTTCCTGTTACGGAAGATTCTAAATACAATTTGGTAAGTATAAGGCATGGGGAATTTAGTAATTGCTTTCCTATAATGCATAGTTATAAAAACCTTTTAAGGATAGATAAAATTTCTAAGTTTTAATTTTAGAAAAATAGCCAAGCAACAATTGGACAAAGTATTGAACCTACTTGTGATTGCCCATCTATTAGCAACTATTCGCAATGCTGATCGGGTTCTTGTTGTTACGCCAAATGGAATTGAAAAAGATGGCACTTATGATGAGCTAGTGGCGCAAAATGGACTATTCGCTAAGCTACATCTTATTCAATTCCGCAAAGGTCAAGGCGAATTATCTATACAACATTTTGTAGAAATAAACACATAAATAAATAAAATCTCCCCTCATCAATAATTAAAAGGGGAGATTTATTTTATTATCAAGCATCAACTAAGAAATGCTCAAACTAATAGAAGCTTTACTTTGTTTTCTTTTGCTTATTTGAAGAAGTTCGTGTGTAATCTTGTGGAGCTAGCGCTTTATTACGTTCTGTATAGCCCTTTGGTGAGAGTCGGAAGATGGATTTTTTAATGGTAGACCAATTTAAATCTGTGGCAAGATTCATGTAAGAATAACCATAGATTCGAATGTTGCATAAGTATAAAAGTGTCACGTATAAAGAGACGAAAAATCCAAATAAACCCAAAAATCCGCTTGCAAGAATAAAAACAATACGTAATAAGCTGATTGTAGTGACTAGAGATTGGTTCACTAATGTAAATGATGCAATTGTAGAGATGGCAATGATTACAATCATTTCTGGACTTGTTACACCAGCGCGAATGGCTGCATCTCCAATAATCAATCCACCTACAACACTTATCGTTCCTCCAATAACAGAGGGGAGCCGTAAACCAGCTTCACGGAATAATTCGAACATCAGCAGCATGAGCAGCATTTCGAGTGAGGAGGGGAGTGGCAACCCTGTTTTCGCTTGGACTACTGTTGCTAAAAGCTGCAATGGTAGCTGGTTTTGATGGTAGGTGGTCAAGGCTAACCAAAATGCAGGTAGCAATAAACCAATTAAAATACCCGATATCCTTAATAAGCGTTCAACGGAACTAAATATAATAGGATATTCGTTATCCTCAGCAGATTTTAATAATAAAAATAAGTTGACAGGTGTGATGACTCCATAAGCTACACCATCGACAAAAATAAGAAAACGCCCTCTGATTAAAGCCTGTATGGCATAATCAGGACGTCCAGTATAATCGAATTTTGGGAAAAGCTTAGAGTTTTTATTAATACGTTCCATTAATAAATCCCCACTAAACACTATATCTGTATCAACAGATGCCAATTGCTTCTTAATGCCATGTAAAATATCCATATCGACAATATCATCAAAATATAGAATGGCTACAGTCGTTTTCGAGCGTTTACCTAGTTCTACTTTTTCAACACAAAAAGAGTTAGTTGGTAATCTTTTTCGCAAAAGAGCTATATTGACACGTATATCCTCAATAAAATTATCTCGGGGTCCCTTAACAAGAACCTCCATTCTCGTTTCTTCAGGATTTCGATTAGGCTTTTTCGCAATATTACTTGCATATAATAATTCCTCTTCCTCAAAATACAGCAGAAGAAACCCCGTATAGACAAATGTAATGGCCTCTTCTTTGTCTTTAACTTTTTGCAGTGTAGGGACATGGAGTTCGTTTTCAATATTTTCTTCCAGCGGTGCATCCGTTAAATGGTCGAAGAGATACTGAACGCGCTTTATAATGACTTCATTGAGTAACCGCTGGTCAATCATTGAATCACAGGTAACGAAATGTACTTTCTGTTGATTAAATGTATATTCCTGAAACTGTATATCGGCAGATTTTTGAAACAATTTTTTTAAGGTGCTTAGGTCAATAGCCTTCTCCTGCTGAGGCATTATGATTCACCACTTTCCATTTCTTGTTTGTCAGACTTACCCTTTTTAGAGGATTTATCTGAAAAGAATGCTGCTAGGACGAGTAGAATGGAGATTACAAAAAAGAAAATAACAGTAGTTGTTAATATATAGTTCCCTTTCACCTTTAAAAATATGTTTTCATTTAAAATAATTAATGGTAAACAAATAATGAAAAATGGTGGAGCGAGCATTCTCCAAATTTGCTTTGGATTACTAGTCATTTTTAATAAATCAGCCACTATATATAAAAGGAAGCTGACTCTGATAAATGTTCCAGTAAGCCACTGATAAATTGAGAAAAAGTCTAAATGCTCTATATAGCGACCGATGGAAACTAAGCCCCATTCCTCATAGGCAGGGTATCTTTGTTTAGCGGCTTCCACCGGGCCAAATTCTGTAATTGCGCCAATAAGAGGTCCTAAAGTAAGCCCCATTAATATGAAAAGCATGATGCCAAAATGATACCAGCGGATGCGTTCTTTATATTGATGCTGTAGAAATAACAACATCAATAGCTCAATAAATCCTGATGTAGGATAGATCATTCCCTTTAGAACAGGTGAAAAGCCATGCTCAAAAAGGGGAAGTAATAAATGGTATTCCTTCACCTGTATATTCGTAAATGCTACAAAGAAACCAAAGACTACTACCCCAAACAATACAAAAACATTTAAAATAACGATCGTTTGTAGACTTGTTGTGACAAGTAAAATACAAAGAATTGTATAAATAAATAACAAAATGATAACTGGTGTTTGCGGTAAAAATGTAGTGTTCACCCATTGTAGTGTTTCAACCATTGTAAAAGCTGCTAAAATAATCAAATATATAGCGATACAATAAATAACAATTGTTGAGCCTGTTTTTCCAAAAACTCCATCTAACCAATCTCTAATAGATTCTTGTTTTGACTTTGATTGAATATAAACTAACAAAAATAGCCAGAAGAATATAATTACAGCGGCTATTATCACGGAAGCCCAGCCATCTCTTTTTGCTACGTCAAGAAGCGGTGGAATAATAGTCACATGGTTTTTTAAGCCAATAACAGTCATAGATAAGAAAATAACATGTAAAATACTGATTGATCCTACACCCTTCATATGAATACCCTCTAACGTTAATTGATACCATTTAGTTTTGACAAAAAGTGAGCGGTTTATAAGTACGTTGACTCTCTCAAATGGAGAATTGTTGAATGGTTCAAGCTATTGAAAAAGCGAGGAACTTGACGTATATACATCAAATTCCTCGCTTTTTAAATTTTATATGTTTAATGAATGTATTGCATACTTACAAGATCAGTTTTTAACACATCGGTTGGGATTTCGAATTCAACAACACCCATATAACCAGGAGCAACTTCATATTTATCGAAGGAAATTACAAGCTTCCCTTTATCTGAAATATAGAATTGCTGCTCAGTGTTAATTGTTTTAAATTCTTCCATAAGCTCTTCATCAGAGAGACCTGCACCTTTTATCCAATATACTTTTTCTTGGTTGGATGCAGCAATCTGTGCCCGCATCTGTTCCTTAATATTATCACTTATAGTTTGAATATAATGATCGTCTTTAAAGAGCATTGGTAGTGTAATTAAAATTTCATTTTCTTTATCAATCGTATCATAGTGCATAACTGTAGAAGACGATCCGACTGTATTTACGATATAACGTCCAATTGATAGGATTTGGTCATTGTCAGTTTTAATGTCATAGCCACTATCTACTCCTAAATGGCCACCTCCATTTGCCTTCAAATCTCCGACCTCGGTGATAAAGTTATCGTAGAGGGCTTTACCTTCTGCACGGTATTTTTCGTTTAAAGTATTAGCAAGCTTTTGATTTTCAAGGTTTTCAATAGAGGGCACCTTAATGTTCGCATCGTATGTGTCCTCAGCTACTTCATATTCCGTCCATGTTAAAACCTTCACAACACTACCAACTAAAGGGATTTCAGAAAGTGTACGTGCCATTGCAGGACTGACATTTAAACCTGCTGTAAAAAGCATAGCGGCCGCTGCTGAACCAAGTAACCATTGAGGCGCTCGTTTTTTTCTCTTCTTTTTACCTTGTTGTAATGCACGTTCAACTACAAAATCAAGCTCCTTTGGAATGGGGACTTTATTATATTGTTTTTCTAGTTCTTTTAATTTTTCATCCATGTGCTGTTTCTCCCTTCACATCTTGCAATTGGATTTTCAAAAGTTTTAGCGCTTTATATAGACGCGATTTGACTGTACTCAGCTTTATGTTAAGGATAGTGGCAACATCAGCGAGCTTTAAATCTTCAAAATAGTGTAAAATAACAACTTCACGATACATTTGAGGTAACTCATCTAATGCATGTTCTAAGTCAACATTTTCATAGACGTCCTCCTGAGCAGGTGTTAAATATTGCAATGTATCATCGTCTGTCACTTGTAAGCGTTTATGCTTACGTAAAAAATCTATGGCTGTCCGTACGACAATCTTATAAAACCAGCTTTTCATATACTCGACATTTTCGAGGCGGTGAAGTGAAAGCATGGCTTTTTGGATACTGTCCTGTACGACATCTAGTGCGTCCTGTTCATTTTTTGTATAGCTATATGCGAGCAAATAAAACCGCTCTTTTTGTTCACGAATGAATTGGACAAACACCTCTTCATGTTGAAATGCATTTCTTGTTTTCATGTCCAAAGAAGCTCCTTTTTAACATTTTCAAATTGTATACACCTACTAGACGTATGGGGAAACAAAAAAAGTTGATGACATTCAAAAACTTATCCTAATATGAGATAAGTTTTATCATTTCAGTGTAGCTACATACTAATTTAGGCAATCTTCATATTTCGGGCTATTACGTAAATCTTACATATAAAGAGGACATCATAGTCATAATTTAAATGTTCAAAGTATATAAACATAAGGAGGGCATATTATTGCCTGGCTTAATTACTTTCTTTGCTGATTTATCGTAGCGAAATGAAAGTTAGCTGTAAATATCCGTCGACTAATTGAAATTGTATGTGAGCATTATGTATCTATTACATTTCTATAAAAAACGAAAATATTCTATTTTAAGTACTCATTTTAATGTATTATGTAGATAATGGTGTTTTTTACGTAAAGGGGATGTGATGACATTTGAGTTTAACAAATCATCTCAGAGTGTTTATTTGTGTAGTGTTTATGGGTGTATTGGTGGGGTATGTTTTTAATGCCAAAAAGGATATAACAGACAATGAATATATTGAAGTAGTAAAAGAGGGATATTTGTCCAATTTTTCAGATGTAACGGTTCGCAATGCATTTAATTATGCGTTTTTTGAACCCTATTGGCGATACTATGAGGCAAAAACGGGGGAGCATGTTGTCGAATTATCAGGTGATATTACGTTTCAAGGCAAAAAAGGACATGTCATATTACAATTTGTTGTAGATGAACAAAACTTGGCGTTTTCTGCTCATGCGATGAAGTTTAATGAAGCAGTGTTAAGTGTTGAGCAAAAAAACAATTTGATTGGCATGGTTTATAAGACTTGGCAGATGAAGCAGCTTGCTTATCAATAAGCTCTTTTATTTTATAAAAAATGCATCCTATATTACAGTAGAAAGGGGAGCCTACAGAGAGAGAGGATGTTTTCAATGAAGTTAAGTATTTTAGATCAAATGCCTATACCTAAAGGTCACACGGCTGAGGAGGCATTTCAACGTACAGAACAATTGGCACTTTTAGGTGAAGCGCTTGGTTTTCATCGTATGTGGCTGGCGGAGCACCATAATAGTAACTCGTTGGCAAGCTCTGCTCCAGAAGTTACAGCTGCTTTTTTAGCTGCGAAAACAAAGCGGCTTCGTATTGGTACTGGTGGAGTAATGATGATGCACTATTCACCCTATAAGCTAGCAGAGGTCTTTAAAACATTGAGTGGCTTGGCACCAAATCGTATTGACTTTGGCGTTGGCAGAGCCCCTGGTGGCGATCATGCCGCTATTTATGCTTTAGCAGAAGGGCGAAGACAGCGTTTTACAGAGCAATATGACAAGCTTGAAATTATATTAAAATTGATGAATAATCAAAAAACGGGAGAGTATGTCTATGATCAGGTTATAGCAGCACCCGTTGATATTCAGTTACCTGAGGCATGGTTGCTAGGTTCTAGCGGACAAAGTGCTATGCAGGCAGGACAGCTTGGTGTGGGCTATTCATATGCTCAATTTTTTACAGGTGATATGTCAAAGGATATTTTCGATTCCTATAGATCTCACTTTACGCCTTCCTATTACATGGAAAAATCTCAAATTATCGTTACCTATGCTGCAACTGTTGCAGATACCTTGGAAGAAGCAGAATATTTGGCTAAGCCTATTGATATTACACGTCTGTACTTGATGAAAGGGCAAATCATTCAAGGGATGTCACCCGAGGAGGCAAAGGATTTCCCGCTGACAGAAATGGATAAAATGGCAATTGCGAATAATCGCAAGGCTAATCTTGTAGGAACGCCTAAGGAAATCGCTGACTTTTTAGTAGCAGAGCAAGAGCATTACGGCTTTGACGAAGTTATGCTGAACTGCAATCAATATGCACAAGAAAGCCGTATGAATAGCTATAAGCTTCTTGCAAAAGAGTTATTATAGAAACATAAAATGTCCAATGCTTGTTGATTTACGCATTGGACATTTTTTTATATTTTAGCAGAGCCACTAACAAACTCCGATCCTTTATAATACATATTTTTAACAAGCACATTTGGACCTAAGCATTTGACTGCTGGACAATGACAGTTAAGTGACCTTGCTAAATCCGTGCCCATCCATTTGTCAAAAATAGCTGGTAATTCGTCATTCACAATATTGCCAAGTGCTGGTGTATCACCAAAGTCTGTGACAATTACATCACCTGTGAAAATATTGATATTTAAGCGAGAGCGACCATCGGGATCATTACGCATTGTTACATTTTTTGCTGCTCTTAATCGTTTTAAAAGCAGTTGATCTTCTTCATTCATACTGCATGGATAAAACGGTAGGGTACCAAATAGCATCCATGTGTTTTCATCTCGAACATCCAGCAGATGATGAATCGCATCACGAGTTTCTTCTAATGATAAAGAGGTGAGGGAACTGGCGAAATCAGAAGGGTACATTGGATGCCACTCGTGTCTAGCACATTTCATTTCGTCTACAACTTGACGATGGATATGCTCTATATAAGGTAATGTTCTTTTGTTGAGCATCGTTTCCGCAGATACCATGACACCATGTTCAGCAAGCATTTTTGAATTATTAATCATGCGTTGGAATAAAGCTGCACGCTGTTCATACGTCGGCTTTCTCTCCATCATCGCAAAGCCAGTTTCGACGAATTCATCAATAGTACCCCAGTTATGTGAAATATGTAGTACATCTAAATAGGGGGCAATTAGTAAATAACGCTCTGGCTCCAACGTTAAGTTTGAGTTGATTTGTGTGCGGACTCCTCGAGCATGTGCATACTTTAATAGTGGTAGTACGTAGTTTTGTACAGATTTTTTGCTCATCATAGGTTCGCCGCCAGTGATGCTGAGTGTTTTTAAGTGTGGAATCTCATCAAGGCGTTTCGTGATTAAGTTCATTGGCAGTGCCTCAGGGTCTTTAGTTTGTAATGTATAGCCAACTGCACAGTGAGCACAGCGCATATTACAAAGGGTTGTTGTTGTAAATTCAATATTTGATAGGGTCATGTGCCCATGTTGCTGAACATCTAAATACGCTTCCCAAGGATCAAATGCAGGCGTAATTTTTTGTAGGGTAGTCATAATTCGTACATCTTCCTTTCTAGCAATCTATTGTCTCATATTCATTGCTATTTTCAAATATGAAATTATCAAACTAGCTATTTTTAGGATAATTTTCACCATCATTTAGTGAATAATCTGCTTGTTCAAACCAAATATTGGATAAAGAAAAATGATTTAGCTGTTATTTTTTTAGAAAAACGTTATGATAGAAAGAGCGAAATGGTATCATAGCACCAAAGAAAGTAGGAAATAACATGACAAAGTATGAAACATTATTGTTTGATGTAGATGACACTTTATTAGATTTTGATGTTGCTGAAAATACAGCACTTGATTATTTATTTAAGCAGGAAAACATCACAGCAACCCCAACATTGGTTGCACGTTATAAAGAAATAAATGAATCTATGTGGCGTGCTTTTGAACTCGGTGAAATGGCTAAAGATACGCTACATAATACGAGATTTTCCACTGCATTAAAGGAATTCGGCTATGATGTTGATGGTGCTTATTTTGAAGCAATCTTTCAAAAATATTTGCAGGAGGCACACCATTATGTTGACGGTGCCTATGAAGTCATTGAGCAGCTAGCGAACCACTATGATTTATATGTTGTATCTAATGGCAAAACAGGCACTCAAAATAAACGATTACAGGATGCACAGCTAGCTCAATTTTTTAAAGGCATCTTTATTTCAGAGCAAACTGGCTTTCAGAAACCTATGCCAGCCTTTTTTGACTACGTTTTTGAACGTATTGATGGTTTACAAAAGAATAGAACATTAATCATTGGAGATTCATTAACCTCTGATATAAAAGGCGGATTACAAGCAGGCATTGATACATGCTGGTTTAATATACGCCATATTGACAATACAAGTACGATTCAACCGCATTACGAGATAAAAAAACTACACGAGCTACATGTCTTATTAGACAATAAAATAACAATACTATAGAAACATACTTACTACACTTCGCAAATTGAGGTGTAGTTTTTTGTTGGAAAATTTCTAGGACTAGAGAGCTTGATGGAGTATATGCTAAAAATACTATATTTTTACAAAGTGTATTCCAGTATGATAGTTTTAGATGAAAAGAAAGGAGCAGCAACATGAAAGGAAAAATTCGAGTGGGAGTACTAGTAGGAATACTAAGTATTTCATTGGTAACTCCTTTGCAAGCGCACGCCTATCAAGAGCCCACGGATTATGTACATATGAAAACATCAAATATGATCGTTTACTCTGCCTATGGTGCCAAAATTAATGCCTCTGAAAAGGGTGATACGTTTAGTATAAAAGCTACTATCGTCAATAACCGCCAGCCTCTAGAAATTGAAATTTTCAAAAATGGACGGGATGGAATTTTAAAACAAGTGGCTAAAAAAGGGGTAATGGAGCCTGTTGCGTATCGAGACTTAGGAGATCGTGTGATTGCCACAATTCATAATAATGCAGAATTAAAATTTGTCAATCCACAGCCAATTTACTTTCGAGATACAGATCATTCAGTGTATAGTACGTATATTTCTACATTAGCGGAACGGGGGATTGTTCAAGGCAGAACAGCAGATCGTTTTGGTGTCAATGATTCTTTAACACGTGCTCAATTTAGTGCATTACTAGTTCGTGCCTTCAGCTTTCAACCAGTTCAAGCAACTCAATTTAAAGATATTAATGCCAAGAAATCCTGGTATGGAGGCTATGTTGGTGCATTACATTCTTTAGGAATTATTAAAGGAAAATCTCAAAATTTATTTGATCCTAATGGGGAAATAACACGACAGCAGGCAATATTAATGCTTGGTAGAACATTGGATGCAGTGGATTTTGTTCAAGAAGGATTTGTGGCTTTACCTTATCAAGATAGCTTCAATCTACACGAGGAAGCATTGCACCATACGCAAACATTATATGCCATTGGAGCTTTAAACAACAATATAAATTTATTACCAAATCAAACGATTACACGAGGAGAGTTTGCTAAAATGCTAGCGGTCTCATTACAAGCTGCCGGAAGATTATAATAGCAACAGTAAGTCGAGGACATTATGTCTCTCGACTTTTTTTTTATTGTTTTTATCAGTAAATTTGTTTAATTACATTGCAAAAAGTACAGAATCAATTTGAATTTGCTCCTATGTGGTTGAAGTATATGCTGATTGCTTTTCAAAGATAAGTTTTCAAAATTTGTTATTTCATCTATTGACAACCGTGAAAAATATGGTAAATTAAAAAACATGAATGATAATAGTAATCATTACGATTAACGTTATTTTTCTAAATATGGGTGAAATATTAAGAAGGAGTTTTCTATGTTACAGGAAGTTGAATTTATAAAAATGAACCCTACAGAAAATATGACCGTATTAATAAAAACACCTCATGCTATCGCAGATTACGCAAAAATTGCGACAAAAATAATGTCCTATAGCAATGTCCATGCTGAACAAGTTGGCTTTATATGTGAATCAGCACTTGATGATGTACATGCAAGACTCTGCATGTCAGGTGGCGAATTTTGTGGAAATGCTTGTATGGCTCTTGCTTGTTTACTCGCTTCGGAACAGCCAAGTATAAAAAATGTTGTACTGGAGTCCTCAGGGATGGAGGATTTAGTTATTTGTACTGTTGAAAAAAATGCTCAGCAATTTGAGTGCCAAGTAACTATGCCTGTGCCTCATAAAGTTTGGAGAAGAGAGCTTCCTTTTGGAGCAATCAAACTTGAAACAATCTTTATCAAATATGACCGTTTTCTTCACATTATTGTAAAAGTGAATGCTTTTGACAATGCTGTAAAGGAAAATGCGGAGAGTCTTGCTAGATTATTGGGAAGCGCAATGGATGAACAGCTAATCGGTATATTATTGTACAAAGAAGAAAGTGCCGAGTTAGAGCCTCTTATCTTTGTACCAGCTTTAGATAGCATGGTATGGGAAAGTGGATGTGGCTCAGGAACAGCATCTATTGGTTATTTTTTAGCATGGAAAAACAGGGCAGAGGTTATGGCCAATGTGAAGCAGCCCGGAGGCATTATCCAAGTTTTTGCTAACTACACAGAGACATCAAAGTATGCACACATTAAGGGTGTCGTTGAAATAGTAGCAAAGGGAACAGCATATATTGAACTTTAATTCCAAGGCATAGGAGTGAAGTATGTGAAGGTTGCACAATCGTTTTTAGGAAAACTACATGACTTCGATAAAAAATTTCAGCTCTTGATAGACCAAAGCAATCAGCATCAAGCGGAGAATGAAAATCTAGAGCTACGAGAAATAATTGATGACTATTCTTCATTTATTACGAACCCTGATCATGAAAAATATTGGCTTCATTTAGAGACATCAATTGAAATAGTACCGTTAATGAAGAATTTAAGAGCAAATTCCTCTATTTGCGTCAAAATTATGGAAAAATATCGAGCTTTAAAATTATTACATGAAAATGAGGAGATTGCTAACTATTTTCGTAATATTGAAGACTGTATTGAAAAGGAATTTGGAGGATTTCAAATTACCAATCAATCAAAGGTGCTATTAGTGGGATCTGGTGCTTTTCCTATGACCTTATTATTGATTGCAGAACGAACAGGTGCCGAAGTCTTTGGCATTGATATTGATGATGAAGCGATTGAATTGGGAAGACAGGTGGTACATAAATTAGGAAAGCATTTACTGATTCAAATTGACAATAAGCCTGTAGAGGACCTCGCAGCTATTCAACAAATTAGCCATATTATATTTAGCTCAACCGTTAGCTGTAAATATGACATATTAGAGCAATTATATGATGTCACAAATCAGGATGTAATTGTTGCGATGCGATATGGAAATGGATTAAAGTCTCTTTTTAATTATCCTATGAGAACGGTGGATACAACAAAATGGCGATTAGTGGAGCAAATTATACACCCTCAAAGTGTATTCGATATTGCTCTGTATCAAAAAGTACAATCAATTTGATAGATAGGAGAAGGGTATGACTTATTTTAAAAGGGTTTTACTGTTAGGAACAGGACCGACAGCTATTCAATTAGCTGTCAATCTTAAGAATTATTTTAATAGTAAAGTAGCTATTGCTGGTCGAGAATCTTTACGCTCCAAAATGTTCTATGAAGCTGTAATCCAACATCAGCTTGCATTTAAAGTACATATACAAAACCCACAGCATCAATCTGTCGCGGGAGAATGTATGATCGATGAACTTTTTAAGGGTTATCATACAATCTCAGGAGATTGGGATACAGCTGTCCTAAGTGTCACTACAGATGCTTATCTGGACGTATTATCACAAATTGATTGCCAAGTATTGAAGAAGGTCAAGTGTTTTCTTTTAATTTCACCTACATTTGGCTCTAATCATTTAATTAGGAACTATTTAAAGCAAATTTCATCTTGTGCTGAGGTGATTAGCTTCTCTACCTATTATGGGGATACAAGATGGCTTCAGGATGTACCTTCAAATGAGGTGATAACAACAGGGGTAAAGAAAACCATTTACATTGGCTCTAATGGGGCAAAAATGGATCGATTGGCAAAGCTAAGTGAACTATTTTATCAGTTAGGCATTCAATTGAAAGTTTTAGCAACACCTTTAGAGGCAGAAACAAGAAATATCTCTTTATATGTACATCCTGCCTTATTTATGAATGATTTTTCATTAAAGGCTATATTTGATGAGCAAACGATAAAAAAGTATGTTTATAAGCTTTATCCTGAGGGGCCTATTACATATACAATGATTCGACATTTATTAAATTATTGGAAAGAAATGATGGAAATTACGAAGCGGGTCAATATACAACCTCTGAATCTATTAAAGTTCATGGTAGATGATAACTATCCATTACAACCTGCTAGTATTGCCCGACAAGATATAGAGAATTTCAACAAGCTCGAATCTATTTATCAAGAGTATCTACTCTATATTCGATATGCTTCCTTATTAATAGATCCATTTTCTAAACCTACTCAAGAGGGAAAATATTTTGATTTTTCTGCGGTTCCTATTAGAAGGATTTTTATGAATCATGAGGGAGAATGGGATATTCCTAGAATGCCAAAAGAGGACTATTATCGTGTGAAAATTATTCAGGGAATTGCTAAGGCATTAAGGCTAAAATGCCCAACAATTGATTTATTCATACAAACCTATGAAAAAAAGCTCCAACAAATGGTAGCTTCATCTCAGAACAAATCATACTCAGAGGCATTCCAAGTTAAATCTTTTTCACAGGATATTGAGATGATATGTAATAATTTAACATAAAAAGTTAATAATACAAAATAACTGCACTATAAGGAGCGAACAGCATTGATTAAAAGAATACAAACAACTATAGCAATGATTTTTGCACTATTCATACTAGTGGCATGCTCAACGACTACAGAAGAAAGTGAGTTGAAAAAAGATGAGCTAGTGTATGCCACTGTAAAGGACATCAATGACATGAATCCTCATTTATACCCAGGCTCTATGTCGGCTCAAGGCATGGTTTATGAATCATTAGTAGAAAATACGGAAGAGGGTATTCAACCATTGCTTGCTGAATCCTGGAATATTTCGGAGGATGGGACAATCTATACTTTCCATTTAAGAAAAGATGTTGTTTTTCAAGATGGAGAGTCGTTTAATGCGGATGCTGTCAAACAAAATATTGAGGCAGTTCAACGAAATAAGGAAAAGCATGCATGGATTAAATTATCAACAAAAATTTTGAATGTAGAGTCTATTGATGAATGGACTGTTAGATTAACGCTTTCTGAGGCATATTATCCAACATTAGTGGAGTTATCTATGACGCGACCATATGTGTTCCTTTCACCTAAAGATTTTAAAAATGGGGATACAAAAGATGGTGTCCAAGGCTTTCATGGCACAGGACCTTATCAGCTAGCGGAGCATAAGGTAGATCAATATGCTGTATTTGAGGCAAATGAAAAATATTGGGCAGGATCACCAAAAATAAAAAAAATTACAGCTAAGGTTTTGCCTGCGGGAGAAACAACACTGCTAGCCTTGCAAAAAGGAGAAGTAAATTTTGTCTTTACGGATGATCGGGGGGCAGACAGTATTCATATAGAAGGCATGAACAAGCTAGTACAGTCAGGTGAGTATCAACTTGCTAGAAGTAAGCAAATGAATACAAAAATGATTGTGGCTAACAGCAGTAAAATGGATAATCCCGCTAGTGATAAGAGTGTACGGGAGGCTATATGGTACGCCATCGATCGCGAAACAATTAGCCGTGATATTTTCCGAGAAGCTGAAACACCAGCAAATTCACTTTTTTCCACAAATGTTAATTATGCAGCTATTCCATTACAACAGCGAAAATACGATACTGCAAAAGCGAATGATTTATTAGAAAAAGCTGGATGGACAAGAAGTACTGAGGGAGCAGTACGAGAAAAAAATGGTAAGAAATTAATGATGCAGCTTTTTTATGATAGTAATTCATCGTCTCAAAAGGCACAGGGTGAGTATATTCAACATGCATTAAAAAACATTGGCATCGATTTAGATTTAATTGGGGAGGAATCCACTTCCATCGCCAATCGAAGAACTACAGGAGAGTATGATTTATTATTCAATCAAACATGGGGCTTAGCATATGATCCGCAAAGTACTGTGGCTGCTTTTACGGCTTCCTATAAACATGCAACACAGGGAATTGCAAATGCCAACCAATTCTATCAAAAGATTGAGGATGTTTTAGTTTCTAGAGAGGAAGAACAGCGCAAGGCATTATACAAGGATATTTTGACAACTATACATGAGGAGGCAATCTTTATTCCTCTTACGCATGGCAATGTAACGGTAGTGGCTCCTAAGCAATTACAGGGTATTTCGTTTAAGCAGACGCAATACGAATTACCATTTGAACAAATGTATTTTCAATAGTTTGGCAAATGGTCTCAAACTAAGTTCATTGCTAAATTTACAGGAGGTTTTCGATGGGAGCTTATATTTTTAAGAGGATGCTTATTACGATTCCCATGCTTATTGCTGTATCATTTATAACCTTTCTATTAGTTAGTTTTTCCCCCATAGAGCCTGCTGAGATTGTGTTACAGGCTCAAGAGGTGCCTGTTATTACGGAAGAATTACTGCATCAAACGAATGAAGAGCTTGGATTTAATAAGCCATTTCTTACGCAATACTTGAATTGGCTGATAGCAAGCCTGCATTTTGATTTTGGTGATTCCTATGTAAAAAATGAATCGGTTAAGAATCTTATCCAGCCCGCCTTTAGTAATACATTAAAATTGACGATCGCCTCCTCGACTATTATTGTGATTTTTTCTATAGTATTCGGCGTAATTTGTGCTCTCCATGAAAGACAGGTTATTGATCGAGCATTAAGTGCGATTTTGATGTTATTGACGGCTATACCAACCTATGGGTTAGGTGCTCTATTTATAATTCTGTTTTCCGTCAAACTTAATCTTCTACCAACTAGTGGAATGGAGGATGGGCTCAAAAGCTATGTTTTACCTGTTATCGTATTAGCCTTAGGATATATTGGCATTTATTTCAGAACAATTCGTAGTGCGATGCTTAATCAGATGCAGGAGGATTATGTACTTTATGAACGGGCATGTGGCCTATCAGAAGGAAAAATTACTTGGCATATTTTACGTAATTCACTACAGGTAGCGGTATCAATATTTTGTATGGCAATTCCGTTAATTTTAGGCGGAACAGTAGTGATTGAAAATGTTTTTGCCTGGCCTGGCTTGGGGAGCTTAAGTTTAAATGCCATTCTAAGCAGGGATTATCCAGTTATCCAAGCATACGTTTTGATTGTAGCTGCTGCATTTGTTGTTTTTAACATGCTTGCAGATATGATAAATGTTGCGTTGAATCCTCGTTTAAGGAGTGGTAGTAGATGATATCTATAAAAAATTTAAGGAAAGATAGAGTCGGTTTATTTTCCTTGCTTTTTATAGTGCTTGTCATGGTAGTCGGTTTGTTTGCACCAATGCTAGCACCACATGATCCACTGGCTGTAAGGATGGAGCTTCGTTATGCACCACCTTCCTGGAAGTACTTATTTGGAAACGATCATTTAGGTAGAGATATTTTTTCAAGAATTCTATACGGCATTCGACCTAGTGTACTCTGGGTGTTTGTTGCTTTGATTATTTCTACTTCATTAGGGGCATTGCTCGGCTTTTTATCGGGGTATTATAGAGGGAATGTAGATGCGTTAATTATGAGAATCTGTGATGTGATGCTTTCTTTTCCTACATATGTTATTACCATTGCTATTGTAGCTATTTTAGGTGTGGGCTTAGAAAATATTCTAATTGCTTTTATCATCATAAAATGGGCGTGGTTTACTCGTATTATTAGAACATCTGTATTGCAGTATGTGGAGATGGATTATGTAAAATATGCCCGTACTATTGGTATGTCCCCAGTCCATATCATCCATAAACATATTCTACCATTAAGCTTTTCAGATATAGCAGTTGTAGCAAGCAGCTCAATGAGTTCAATGATGCTGCAAATATCGGGTCTATCTTTTTTAGGGTTAGGTATGAAAGCACCTCATGCAGAATGGGGAATGATGCTAAGTGAAGCAAGGGAGGTTATGTTTACCCGTCCAGAATCAATGATTGCTCCAGGTGTTGCTATAGTAAGTGTAGTATTAGCTTTTAATTTTTTCGCAGATTCTTTACAGGTTGCACTTAATCCAAAACTGCGACAGCCAGCAAAACGGAAAAGAAACAATTTTCAATTCATGCTACATAAAAGAGAGGTGGCGAAATAGGAGATGGTTGTATTAGAGGTCAAACACTTAAAAGTTTGGGATGAACATACAGGGCTTGTCATTGTTCGTAATACCTCTTTTAAGCTAAACAGAGGGAAATGCCTTGCCATTGTTGGTGAGAGTGGTAGTGGCAAATCACTTACTTGTCAAGCTATTATGCGCCTTACAAAAAAACCGTTCAAACAAGCAGGTGAAATTTATTTAACTCATGTTCCTTTACATGAGTTATCTGAGCAAGAAATGCGGAAAAAAAGAGGTAAACATATATATATGATCCTTCAAAATGGAATGACAGCATTTGATCCTTCTTGCAAGATAAAGGTGCAGTTAATGGAAATATTAAAAACTCATTTTGATTGGAATGAGCAGGCAATGGAGCAAAAATTGACGCAAGCTATGGAGAGTATCAATTTAAGGAATGCCAAAAAAAGTTTAAATTGTTATCCATATCAGCTATCAGGTGGAATGCTTCAGCGAATAATGATTGCATTAGCATTAGTGCTAGAGCCAGATGTAATCATTGCAGATGAACCCACTACTGGGCTAGACACCATTTCACAATTTGAGGTAATAAATCAGCTATTGAAGCTTCGCCAAACAATGAAAAGTGCTATTATTTTTGTTTCCCATGATCTAGGAATTGTTCGCAAAATTGCTGATGAGGTGATAGTGATGAAGGGTGGAGAGGTTGTCGAAAAGGGGAGTGTGGAGAGGATTTTTACGAATCCATCCCATGACTATACAAAATTTTTAATGTTCACTAGGGAGGCTTTAGGTATCAAATTTAAAGAAATAATGGAGAAAAGCTATGCTGCTAAAAGTTGAAGATGTCTATAAGTCATATGGGGCAAAGGGTTTTTTCAAAGGTTACCAACAAACCATACTTGAAAATATTAATTTAACATGCGTACAGGGAGAATGCTTGGGGATTATTGGTGAAAGTGGTAGTGGCAAATCAACACTTGGGCGATTATTAACGGGTATTGAAAAGCCTGATAGCGGTACTATTACAATCGCTGGAAGGGATATTTTAAATAGGCAGCAGCGTTTTGGCAATATAAGTATTGTTTTTCAGGATTACCGTTCCTCTATCAATCCGTTTTTTTCTGTAGAAGCAGCTATTTTAGAGTCTTTAAAAGTAGCTAAAAGAAAGAGAATAAAGAAAGAGAATCTAGATATCCTTATTGATGAATTGCTTTTAAAGGTCGGACTGTCACCGCAATACAGAAGTAAATACCCTCATGAATTATCAGGTGGAGAGGTTCAACGAGTATGTATAGCAAGAGCAATTTCTACTGAGCCAAACTTTATAGTATTAGACGAAGCAATTAGTTCATTGGATGCCACAATACAACTACAAATTTTAGATTTACTGATAGCTTTAAAAAATGATTATGGTATGGGCTATATCTTTATAACGCATGATCTCCAAGCGGCAGCCTATATTTGCGATCGAATGATTATTTTTAAGGATGGGCAAATACAAGAAACACTCGATACAAAAAACTTATCTCAGGTAAAATCCGTTTATGCTAAAAAGTTATTGCAACATCATATATCCTTTTAAGAAAATTTTAAGAATAAGGGGGGAGCATGTTGAAGGGTGCTATGTCATGGCCATTTATACGACTTTATGTACTCGTATTGCTTTATTTCAGTGCAAACTCTATTTTAAATATATTTATTCCATTACAGGGGGAGGCACTTGGTGCTAGCAATACGACAATTGGTATTGTGATGGGTGCCTATTTATTTACAACAATGCTTTTTCGCCCCTGGGCTGGGCAATTAATCGATCAATATGGTCCAATAAAGGTCTTACATATTATTTTACTGGTCAATGGCTTGGCTTTAATCTTGTATACGGTGACGGGTTTAGGTGGATACCTGTTAGCACGGATTATGCAGGGAATATCAACTGCCTTCTTTTCAATGGCTTTACAAATTGGTATTATAGATGCTTTACCTGAGAAAGATCGATCTCAGGGAATTTCATTATATTCATTATTTTCGTATATACCGGGTATAATAGGACCTCTTTTGGCGTTGGGAATTTGGCAACAGGGAATGAATACATTTACGATCGTTATGGTTACAATTGCCATTGTTACAGGAATTGTTGGCTACAGCTCTAAAATAGGGGGAAAAGAACCGCTCGCATCCAAAGAAAATCAAAAAAAGATAAGCGTTTTTTACTCATTTAAAGAATTAATTAAAAATCGAATTTTCTTGAAATGTAGCATCATTATGCTTGTGTCTTCCATTGTATTTGGGGCAGTTACGACATTTATTCCATTATATGCACAGCAAATAAACAAGGGTAGTGCGGGAATTTATTTGATGTTACAGGCAGCAGTAGTGGTATTGGCACGCCTAACCTTAAAAAAATTTATTCCTTCAAATGGAAAATGGCATAATCCTTTTATGATGGCTGCTATGATTATTTTAGCTTGTGCTGCATGGGCTGTAAGCTTTGCTTTAGAGGGCGGTATTCTTTTCTTTTATGTAGGCTCAATTTTAATGGGTCTTGCACAGGCAATTGTTTATCCAACACTGACCACCTATTTAAGCTTTGTTTTAGACAAGGATAATCGGAATATGCTATTAGGTTTATTTATTGCCATGGCAGACTTAGGTGTTTCGCTTGGTAGTATGATGATGGGACCAATTGCAGATGCTTTATCTTTTTCCTATATGTATGGTATATGTGCATGTTTAGGCTTGCTCATGGTATTGTTTTCATTTGAAAAAAGAGCAAGTTATTGAAAATAGTAATTATCACTATTTTCAGTGATATGTTTTTTCCTATTCAGTGAACTTACAAACTCCCGCTGAATCTAGATAACCCCGACGTATAAACGGATATTGGAGTGGAGCTTTTTTGCGAGCTCAATAAAATCCGGAGGCAATGACACTGAGGCGTAATTGATATCTCTAAAGGTATAAAAATCATTACAACAGGCAAACCTTTTATGAGACTAGTTTCCATGAAAGGGGAAATTGAAGATGACTACGATTTTAACAGCAAATAAACGTGAAAAAGGGCGTCGCTCATCATTAACACAGCTTAGACAGAACGGTGCTATTCCAGGTGTTGTCTATGGCTATCAAATGGAGTCAACGGCCATCACAGTGGATGCTAGAGCGTTTGCTAAAATACTAGCTACGTTCGGAAATAAAAGTGTCTTTCAATTAGATATGGATGGCAGACAGATTAATGCAGTATTAACAGAGGTGCAACGCTGTGCGCTTAAGGGCAATGTAAAGCATGTGGATTTTAAATCCATCAATATGTCTGAGGAGCTAGAGGTAGATATTCCAGTGACAGTGGTTGGACATGCAGCAGGAGTCGCTGATGGAGGATTTCTTTTACAGCCTAATCGTGAGGTACGCATAAAGGTGAAGCCGACAGAAATTCCTGAATCAATAGAGGTAGATGTCAATAATTTAGCTATTGGGACTTCTCTCTATGTTGGAGATATCCGCCAGCAGTTTTCCTTTGATATTTTACAGGAGGATGATTATACATTAGTGACAATCACACCACCTGCTGCTGAAAATGTACAGGAAGATGATACAGTGGACGATACACCTGAAGTGATAGAAGCGACAGGACAAAATACTGCTGAGCCAAAAGAATAGAGTAAAAGAGGAGCCATCTTACACGCGGTAAGTGGCTCCTTGCTGCTTATTGGATAAACTGCTGTATAGATTTACGATAACGGAAATACATGGTTAGGTACATAGCGAAAGCTGCTAAAAATAGCCATGGCGGGATAAAACGCATAAGTGCAAAGGGTGTTTCAAATAAAAAAGCAAAAAGGAAAGCAGAACCTTCTTTATCCCATAAACCTGGCGTAAAATAAGCATCTTTTATATATAGAAACCTAGAAAAGTTGTCATTATTATAAAAAATCATAAACCATATAAAAGAGATGATCGCCCAATTGCTGGAATGCTTCATTAATCGTTTATATTTTGCAATTTGGGAATCACTATCCGAAAATAATTGATCGTTGCCATTTTTTCTTTTTAACCAATAATAAGTACCATCATATGATTTTTCTTTTAATTCTTGCCATCCAAAATCCTCATATAACTGCTTATAACTAGTTCGGTCTTCTTTCCGAAGATTTTGCTGACAATCGATGCGGATAACCTGCTCAAAATCAGTCGTATTTTTAAATGTATAAAACCCAGCAGAATTTATTTTTGTACAAACCCATCCTTTGGACAGCATATGATTTAACCATTGCTCTTCCTTATCGATATCAAAAAAGATTTTAAACTTTTTCATATCCATCAGCTCCCTCATATAAAGATAAAATTCGCTGCAATCTTTGTTGCTCGGCTGCCAATATTTCTAGTCCCTCAGCTGTTGTTTGGTAAACCTTGCGTCTCGTGTCCTGAGTCTCAACGGGCGAAATCCAATGATATTTCAATAAATTTTCAATTGCTCCGTACATAGTGCCAGCAGCAATTCTTACACTACCAGCACTCATTTCCTCGATTTTTTGCATCATTGCATAGCCATGTAACGGTTCCCGTAAGGCGAGTAGAATATAATGCATGGTTTCAGATAAAGGCAGTAATTTATGCTTTTTCACAAGTTCACCTCATATACAGTTCAACTATATAGTTTGATTATATATAGTTGAACTGTATATTGCAACTGAATAAAAAAAGACAATGCACTTTTTTGCATTGTCTTGAAAGCTTATACTACGGCACTTTTCACGCCAGTCCATCTCATAAATAATTTTTCATTAAAAGTTAAAGCAAATTGTACGATTGGTCCGAGTCCAAAAGCCATCAGCATAGTACCAATACCGATGGGACCACCAAGTAAAAAGCCAATCACAGCAACCGTTACTTCCATAGTTGTTCGGGAGCGTGTGACACTCCAGCCTAGTTTATGAACCATAAGTAACATTAGTGTATCTCGCGGGCCAATGCCTAAATTTGCTACCATATACATACCGCAGCCCCAGCCCAATAAGACTAATCCTGTTAGGTAGGAAACGAGCTGCATCCAAAAACCATCGATGTCAGGCAGCCAGTAGTTAAAAACATCAATAAAAATACCTGCTAAAAACATATCGATAAAAGTGCCTGGTAATGGGAATTTTTTCGTAAAAACCATATCAAAGGCTAAGATTGCAAGTCCCAATAAGATAGACCAAGTGCCAATCGTTAATCCAATTGATTTCGTTAAGCCGATATGCAGTACATCCCATGAGCCTACACCAAAGAGTTGGCCTTTAATGGTTAATGTAATACCAAAAGAAAGCACAATAATGCCTGTTATGAAAAACAAACAGCGCGTAAAAAAAGCTTGTTTCATTTTTTAACCCTCATTCATCCGTAAATTCCTGTTGTCTATCAAGTTATTATAGCAATGGATTTTCAATATGCCCGAAGATTGTCATTTCACATTTTTCAAAAAAAACGGTTTAGCTTTTTTGTGAGAGGGCAAAATAGATAATGTAGATGAAAGGATGGGATGAAATGACTTCTGTACGTGATGAAATTTTAGAAGTTTTGAATCGTGAAAAAATAGGAACGATGGCAACAGTAGAAGATGGTAAACCATACTCACGTTACATGACGTTCCAACATGAAGATTTTGTGTTATATACAGTGACAAATAAACATTCTGAGAAAATGGAAGAGCTTCGAAAAAATCCATATACCCATATATTATATGGCTATGAAAATGGAGGCTTTGGTGATACGTATGTCGAAATAGAGGGCAAACTCACAGAAGTACACGAAGAAGGCATTAAAAATAAAATAGCAGAATTTTTTACGAGTATTTTCGTTGGCAATCAGGATGAAATGGTAACACTTAAAATTGAACCAATTCGTATGCGCTTAATGAATAGAAAAGGACAGCCTCCAAAAGAGCTTGAATTTACAAACGACCATGAATAGATGGTCGTTTTTTATGAGCATAAAAATAGCAGAAGCAATAAAATTTATGAATCCAACAGTTGAGTGAACGAAAGATAAAATATAAGTGGAAAAGGAATATGATCATTTGAAAGAAAATAATAACAATTCATAAACGATTTTACAAAAAGATACTTGTAAATAATAGTTAAGTGTAGTTAACTTAACTAAAGAGATTATAAAATCGGAGTTGAGGGTATTGAGGTTGTTTGAAGGCATTTTAATTGTAGTTCATATTTTTTGGCTTTTTTCTTTTTTGTTTAGATTCGATGCAAAAGTTAAAAGAATGATTAATGTTATCGCACTAATTCTTTTGGTTATTCATCTTGGGTTTGAGGGTTACAGATGGCAAATGGGATTAACCTATATATTATTTATTCTTTTAACTGCTTTCACAATAAAGCCATTTATACAAAGGAACGTAGAAAGAGCCACACTTGTAAGCGTGAAAAATAAACGAAAGGTCATAAAGCTTTTATACATATTTTTTATTTTCATTTATACGTTCAGTAGCTTTGGTTTAGTCACTATTATGCCTGTATTTCAACTTCCAAAGCCTACAGGTCCTTTTGAGGTAGGTATGAATTCAAGGCATTTGATAGATGAATCCAGACATGACTCGAACCAAAAGGCTAGGGAATTAATGATACAAATATGGTATCCAGCTGAGTTGAAAGATGATACGAAGGATATTCATTATGAATCCTTTCCTTACGAAGAATGGTCAGGAACGCTGGAATTTATTTTTTCAGTTCCACGCTATTTATTTGAGTATTTGAAGTATGGACAAACTAACAGCATAAAGGATATAGCAGTATCCAAGCAAGAAGATAAATATCCCGTTCTTTTATTTTCTCACGGATTTGGCAGTACTAGAATGCAAAGTATTTCCCAAATGGAGGAATTGGCAAGCCATGGATACATTGTTGTCAGCGTTGATCATACAAATGATGCAGCTTATACGAAATTTCCAGATGGACGGGAAATTATGAATCAAACAGACGCATATTCTTATTCATATAATATTGAAGATGAGAAAGATGTTAAAACGAGATCAAAAGATATGAGCTATGTGCTTGATGACTTAACAATGATAAATGGTAAGGACCCTCAAAGCCTGTTTACTGGAAAGATGGACATGGATAAAATTGGAATATTTGGTCATTCATATGGAGGTTCAACAGCTGCTCAAGCATTGTTGGAGGATAGCAGGATTTCAGCAGGAATCAACATAGATGGACCATTGCATGAGCCAGTGGCTAGCTCAGGATTTGAACAACCTTTTATGTTTATTTTAGATGAAGATTATCTCTATATACCTGACGAAGAAATTCAATATACAAACATCACCCCAGAGGAATTTCAAAAGTATCACGATATAATTACAGAACTTGCAGATTTTCACTATAGAGAGGGAATAAAGGGAGATACTTTTATGCTTACTTTTATAGCAGGAGATCATTACACTTTTACAGATTTCCCTTATCTCTCTCCATTGTTGTCATGGAATATTGACGTAAATCAATTCCATCAAGTAATGAATCGATATATTTTGGCTTTCTTTGATCACTATGTGAAAGATGAAGAGCCTGATCTATTGCTTAGGAAAGAGGAAAAAGAAGACAAGTTCTACTATTTTAAAACTAATCTTAAAAATCATTGACAGAATAAAATAATAAACTAATTTAAACTAATCAGATTAATATATATGGATTAGAGATTATCTTTAGAGTAAAAAATGGAGAACACTGTAGGCCTAAATCATTTCAATTTACTAGTTGACGAGGCTATTTAATGAAGTGGTGTCCTTAAATAATATTCCTTTATAGCATAAATTTACCAATTGAAAACGACCTAAAAGTAAGGGAGCTTTTGGGTCGTTTTTTATATTATAAAGCACGAGTCTTTAACTTCTCGTTCAATATTTTTGCTTGGGCTAAAGCCTGTGTATCGTTTG
This sequence comes from Lysinibacillus sp. NPDC047702, assembly GCF_050272555.1. Taxonomy (NCBI): domain Bacteria; kingdom Bacillati; phylum Bacillota; class Bacilli; order Caryophanales; family Bacillaceae; genus Lysinibacillus; species Lysinibacillus sp. NPDC047702. Next base: position 70,756 of record NZ_JBNNMG010000015.1, read on the forward strand.
AGATTTCTCCAGGCTTATTGCCATTTCCGATAATATAGGAGAAAAAAGGCATTTGTAGGAATTCGAAAATATATTGGAATTGCTGAATCATTGGTAGCCCCTTAATATAGGGATCGTCGCCACCAACAGCAAGGACGATTGCCTCTGTTGTCTGAAGCTTTTCCTTGAGCTGTGGGAAACGCTCGTCACGAATGGCATGACTTAAGCGATCTATCATATTTTTCATGATGCCTGACATGCTGTACCAATAAATTGGTGTTACGAAAATCACAATATCACTTGTCAGAAATGCTTGAATAATTTGATCATAGTCGTCATCTACAAACTGAAAGCCATTGTCATTATGACGTAAATCGTGAATGGGCTTTATCATTACATTTTTTAAATCTATTTTTTGATGCGGAATATCTGCTAATACATAATCAGCTAGCTGTTCACTATTACTAGCTGTTCTGGAGCTTCCGATAAATGCAGTAATGTTCATATGAATCCTCCTCTATCTTTCAGGTTATAACTAGTGTAAACTTAATTTTATTATCGATAAAGCTGAATGTTTCGATAAAATATATCGAAAAAAACGATTTAGGGGTGTTAGTAATGGATTTAAAACAGCTACAAACGTTTTTAACGGCATCAGAAACATTGAGCTTTACACAGACTGCACAGTTGCTTGATTATGCACAGTCCAGTATTACAGCACAAATTAAATCACTTGAAGAAGAGCTCGGAGTAATTCTTTTTGAGAGGCTTGGCAAGCGTGTTACTCTTACGGATGAGGGCAAGCGATTACAACAGTATGCCCAAAAAATGCTAGAGTTAGATAACGAAATGAAAAAAGCACTGTCCAATGAACAAGCACAAGTGGTGCTAAAAATTGGCGCACAAGAAAGTCAATGTGTTTACCGTCTACCAAGTATTTTGCAGCAATATCAGAAAGCTTATCCACATGTAAAAATCATTTTTAAGCCCGTCCATACAACTGAAATTGCAAAAGATCTATTACAGTCTGGAATTCTTGATGTAGCCTTTATTTCGGATGCATATAAGGAAACACCTATGTTATATCGTGAGAGACTTATCCAGGAACAATTAATCTTTGTAAGCGCACCAACTAGTATAAAAAGCCATTCCTTATCTGCGCATCAATTATCAGCAGAGACAATGCTTCTGACTGAAAATGGGTGCTCTTATCGCAATCAATTAGAAGCACAGCTACAGCAAGAGGGGGTGCTATCATTACAAATGATTGAATTTGCAAGTATTGAAGCTATAAAACAATGTGTGATGGCAGGCTTAGGTATTACATTTTTACCGAAAATGGTGGTGGAAAGAGAAATAGAGAAAGGACAGCTAATTGAATTACAGTCTTCATTCAATGTAAAGCCTATTTACACAGATATTGCTTGGCATAAAGATAAGCATACTCAGCCGTATCTTAGTGATTTCATAGAGATTGCAAGGGATTGGTATCGTGCACTGTAAAAGCAAATGTGCCTATATGATTTAGGCACATTTGTTTTTAATTTGGTGGTCAGATAGCCTTGTTTGTGTTATTCTACTGTTTTTTTAAAGTTCCAGAAAAATTAGTATCTTCATCATGTGCGGCTCGACAATCCACTTCAGTTATTTTTAAAGCATTATCAAGTCTTTCGAATTCGATAACACAGCGATTGCCAGCAGAGGATTTGTTCATTACCGCTTTATTACTTGTAGTAATTGTAGCGGTTCCATCAACACTTCCAGCAGTAGTGCCATCATTTGCAGTGATGAAAATGTTAAAGCTGTTGCTGGTTGCATTAGAAATAATGGCTTCACGGCGGTTAAAATCAGTCGCACCTTTTCCCCATTTATAGCTATAGAAATAGGTACCTTCCCAGGCGCTTTTCGTAGGTGTTGTAAGCCGCAATGTTGGATCAAGCTGATTTTGACCGTTTTTAGCAAGTACATTTAACGAAGCATTATTCGTATTTTCATAAATAGCTTGTGCATCTTGAGAAATTTCATAAAAATTTCTTTCATCCATTCGATGAAGTATTGTAACGACTTGAGCACGTGTCATTTTGTTTGTCACGCCAAAAAACTTCTGTAAATTACGATTTTCATACTGTGGATTTTGGCCAGTGGAAATGTAATAATCAAGTAAAAACTGGATGGATTGATCTAATCCACTTTTGCCTTTAGCTAAATGTGTAATCGCTTGAGCAACCACGCCACGCTTGATGGAAGCCGCCCGAATATTATTATCTAAATAGCCGTTTAATGGCACACCATAGCTTGCCAGGCGATTGTAATATTCATCTGACCAGTTGGCAGCAGGGGTTTGTTTTTTTAATTTATCATAGGGTGTTTCCAGTTCATAAAAATTAGACAATAATTTCGCGAATTGTTGCTCAGTAATCGTTTCATTAGGTTTAAAAGAGCCATCTGAATAGCCATTTACAATATCGTACTCCTCAGCCCATAAAATAGCTTCATAGGCATAATGATCTTCAGGCACATCTTTAAAGCCTGCAGCCTGTCCCCTGTCCCCACCTGCAATAACAAGCAGTGAAAATAGTAAGGTATACACTAATTTTTTCATTAGTTTTATTCATCCCTTCTAGCTAGTTATACTAATAGTTTGCAGGAAATGGATAAAAACTGCAAATTTTTCTAGTCTCAATTAGCAAGTGATAGAGGAGACTGAGATTTTCAATATGGAAGGGGAGCTGTTAAATGTTACAACGTTTCAATCAATACTTACAAAAATGGATGCCTATTTTAACGCCACTTAGCTTAATCATAGGCGTGCTATTTGAAAATATCGGGCATCAGCTGTTATTTTTAGTGCCATGGATATTTGCCTTTATGACATTTGCGGGTAGCTTAAGTATGAATATAGAAGGAATGAAAAGCTTAAAAAAATATCCAACAGTCATTTTTATAGCCATTACATTTCTACATATTCTCATGCCAATTTGGGCTTATATTGTGTCCACAATCATTTTTCATGAGCATTTTCTAACTATAGGCTTTGTCTTAGCTGTTGCGATTCCAACAGGGGTTACAAGCTTTATTTGGGTGAGCATGTGTAGAGGGCATATTGCGTTATGTCTTGCTATTATTTTAATTGATACAGTTCTATCACCAATCATCATTCCTGTATTATTACATATCGTTGTGGGGCAAACAATTGAAATCAATACAGCTGGGCTGATGCTAGATTTACTTTGGATGATTGTTGTGCCATCGCTTGCTGGTGTTGTGTGTAATGAGTTAACTAAGGGGAAAATTGCTGTGACACTAGGGAAAAACTTAGCTCCTTTTTCGAAACTATGCTTATTTAGCATTGTCATGATTAATAGTAGTGCGATTGCTCCTTATATGAAAACAATTAGCTGGGAGCTTTTCAGTATTATTTTGGTTGTCTTTCTATTGGCTGTTTCAGGGTATGTCCTATGTTTAGTGCTGGGGCATTATCTTTGGAAAGATAGTAGTATAATCACGATGTTTGTTTTCACAGGTGGGATGCGTAATATTGCTGTTGGGGTGGTTATTGCTACTACCTATTTTCCCGCTAAAACGGTAATGCCCGTTGTATTTGGTATGCTCTTCCAACAAGTATTAGCTTCATTCTTTAGTCGTGTTATGGAAAGATATCAATTAAAATATGGGGGAGCATAATGCAAAAAATATTCGCTATCCTATGAAGGGTAGCGAATATTGATGTTGTGGCTTATTGTGCTGTATAACCACCATCGACTGTTAACGTATTACCTGTCATAAATGTAGAGTCATCACAAGCCATAAACAGGACAGCTTTCGCCATTTCCTCCGGCTGACCTAATCTTTGCATAGGTGTTATTTGACGTAATGGCTCCTTACTTTCCTCAGGAATAATCGGTGTATCGATGAAACCTGGGCAAAGCGCATTAATACGGATGCCACGAGTCGCAAATTCGAGTGCTAATGAACGTGTCAAGTTTATGACGCCACCTTTTGCCGCATTATAGGCAGCTGAGCCGGGAGAACCAACCCAACCATACATGGAAGCTGTATTGACGATTGTCCCACCATGTCCTTTTAACATTTCTTTAATAGCTGCCTGGGCCATTAAAAATACACCATCTAAATCTACGTTTACCGTATTGCGCCATTCACTGTAGGCCAGTTTCTCTGTAGGTGTAACTCGACCGATTCCCGCATTATTGAACAGGACATTCACTTGTCCAAAAGTATCAATTGTTGTTTGATAAATTTTCGCAACCTCTTCCTCATTCGTCACGTTTGCCTTTACGAAAATAGCCTCTGCACCTGTAGACTGTAATTGTGCCACAAATTCGTTTCCTTTTTCCTCATTTAAATCTACGAGTACGACTTTTGCTCCTTCTGCTACAAACAATTTAGCAGTTGCTGCACCAATACCAGATGCTCCTCCAGTAATGATGGCTACTTTATCTTGTAATTTTCCCATAGTAAACACCCCTAATAAATAATTTCTTACACACTTTGCAAATCGCTGTGTACTTTTATTGTAAAACGCTACAATAAGGAAACAATCATTAAAGTAACTACAACTGTCTAGCTAGTGGACAAAATAGAGAGAAGTGTCTAAAAAAGGAGACGATATTTTGACAAAATGGACACAAAGACAGGAACGAACACGACGTCATTTTTATGAGGCTTTGATTGAATTAATTCAAAAACATGGCTTTCAATCTATAACTGTAAAAGATATTGTTGAGCGTGCTGGCTATAATCGTAGTACCTTTTATGTGCATTTTCAGGATAAATTTGAGCTTGCCGACAATTTATTGGAAATGATGCTTGATGGACTTGAGGTAGCAGTTGGCAAACCCTATCTATTTGGGGAAAAAGTTTATACAACTAAGCTTAAGGCACCTTCTTTTAATATTATTCATTATATCTATCAAAATCGTACATTTTTTGAATTATTAACTCTAGATGATACAATTCCAAGTTTGCATACAAGAATGCCTCTAACCATTACAAAAATTTATATGGAGCAATTTAAATTTGAAACAATTAACAATCAACCAGTAAATATGGAAATGTTTAAGCACTATACGTCTTATGGATTTTATGGATTGATGCTGCAATGGATTAACAGTGGCTTTGAAAAACAAGAAGAGGCACTTATTCAAGATATTATCGAGTTAACCAGAACTCATATTTATGCATATGAATTTATCGGCAAACCAAAAATAGAGTGAGTATGCTAAGTATAATGGCTGTTGATGCAATAGAGCTTTTGTTTTGATAGGGGCTTGCTGAATTGATGAGAAAATGTGCAGTATTGACTAGTACTTGTGCTAAATAGAAGGCTACTTGTACTGAATAGAATAACTTGATTTCATTGACAACATAGTTTTTCAACAACATAAACACCACTATTCTTGAGAAAAGATAGTGGTGTATTTTTGTGTTGGGCATTCATCTAATTTTATTTATTTTCCTTGAGAAAAAAAATTTAAAAAAGAAATTTTGATAAAATAGTTGAATTTTTTTTATATTAAGCATATATTTTTCCTAAGGGAAACAAAATATTATTCGAGAAAGAAGAGTGACTGAATGAAAGAGTTAGATGATTTAAAGCTGACGATCCTTCCGTTGAGCATTTTACTAATTCTTACACTTTTATGGGAACTAACAGAATCTGTTGGAGCGGGAATAATGATAATTGTTTTCTGGATAGGCTGGCGCCGGCTTATAAGAAAATTATTATAGATAAGGCATTGATGATACTACTATATGACAGTAACTGCTTGAGCGGACATAACAATCTAATCCTAAAATTGAAGAAGTGGAAGTATGTTAATGTCCGCGTCAAATAATCTATAGCAATGATCATCATGTCTGAATATAAAGAAAGAAGAGGTATTTACACATGAAACGTTTTTTAGGTGTAGTTGTTTTTTCACTCTCCCTTATGCTATTCGGGTGTTCTGCTAATACCAAAAATGAGGATAGGGAAGGGGTTGTTGTCGCAACAACTGGTCAAATTGCGGATGCCATTAAAGCGATTAGTGGGGATCACTTGCAGGTTTCAGCATTAATGGGACCGGGTGTTGATCCACATTTATACAAAGCAACGCAAAGTGATTTATCGAAGCTGGATAAGGCAGAAGTTATTTTTTATAATGGCTTACATTTAGAGGGGCAAATGCTGGATATTTTTGAGCAGATGTCAAAAAGTAAATCTGTACTAGCTGTTGGAGAAACATTAAATAAGCAGGATTTACTAGCAAGTGATGATGATGCCATGTTACATGATCCGCATATTTGGTTTGATATCGAGCTTTGGAAGGGAGTCGTTCAGGCGATTGGTACTAAGCTACAAGAGGAATATCCAGAATTTAAAGATGATTTTCTAGCAAATGAGAAAGAGTATTTAAAACAGCTTGATGAATTACAAATATATGCAAAGGATAGAGTAAATGAAATTCCAGAAAAGCAACGTATTTTAGTAACAGCTCATGATGCTTTTAATTATTTTGGAAGAAGCCAGGGATTTGAGGTGCGCGGTTTACAGGGGCTAAGCACTGATTCCGAGTATGGTGTAAAGGATGTGCAGCAAATGGTTGATTTTTTAGTAGCCAACAAGATTAAGGCCATTTTTATCGAATCAAGTGTCTCCGATAAAGCCATGAAAGCAGTGATTGAAGGAGCAAAGGAAAAAGGGCACGACATTGTTATTGGTGGAGAATTATTCTCGGATGCAATGGGAGCAGAAGGATCAAAGGAAGGTACATATATCGGTATGTATCAACATAACATCGACACAATTGTCGATGCATTAAAGTAGGTGAGGAAAATGAATGCATTAACAGTAGAAAATCTTTCAGTAGCTTATGATAAAAAAACAGTTTTAGAAAATGCTTGTGTTTCAGTTCCAACTGGTCATCTATCTGCAATTATTGGTCCGAATGGAGCGGGAAAGTCAACCTTTTTAAAGGCAATCTTAAATCAACTACCAAATAAGGTAGGGAGAGTTGAGATACTTGGCAAGGTTTTTGAGCCGAAAAGCTTAGTGGTTGGCTATGTTCCTCAACGCAATGCAGTAGATTGGGATTTCCCTACAAATGCACTGGATATTGTGTTGATGGGGCGTTATGGGCATACAGGATTATTTAGAAGACCAACTAGAAAGGATAAAATTTTAGCACAGCAGGCTCTTGCAAGTGTAGGGATGGAGGACTTCGCTAATCGTTCCATTGGTCAACTTTCTGGTGGACAGCAGCAACGAGTATTTTTAGCACGAGCACTTGCTCAAAACGCAGATATCTATTTTTTAGACGAGCCTTTTGCTGGGGTCGATGCTGCTACAGAAAAAACAATTATTGATATTTTAAAAGATTTGAAGTTACAGGGTAAAAGTATTTTTGTCGTTCATCATGACTTACAAACGGTAAAAGACTATTTTGATTATACAATTCTTTTAAATAAAACGATTTTAGCATCAGGTGCAACGGAAGATGTTTTTACACCAGAGCAATTACAAAAAACATATGGTGGTAAACTTTTCATGATGCAGAATGTGTAAGGAGGGGACAATATGTTAAGTGGTAACTTATTGTGGGTACTTAGTGGAACCATGCTACTTGGAATAGCTGCTGGCATAACGGGCACTTTTTCCTTCTTACAAAAACAAAGCTTAGTTGGTGATGCTGCTGCACATGCTGCTTTACCAGGTATTGCACTCGCATTTTTGTTAACTGGACAAAAGGAATTACCGATTTTAATGCTTGGTGCAGGGATCACATCTGCTTTGTCCGTGTATTGTATACAATGGATTGTTTCTTTTTCAAAATTGAAGGCAGATGCAGCAATTGGCTTAGTATTAACTGTATTTTTTGGGATTGGTGTTGTCTTTTTAACAGTAGTTAATCGCAGCCCTTTAGGTAATCAAAGTGGGCTGAACAATTTTATTTTTGGTAAGGCAGCTACGATGACCAAGGCAGATTTAATGTGGCTTTTTATCAGTGCCACAATTATTATTTTAGTCAGTCTCCTGCTTTATAAAGAATGGAAGCTACTAATCTTTGACCCAGTGTATGCCAAAGGAATTGGTTTACCCATTGAAGCACTAAAGGCAATACTTACTGTTTTAATTGTGATGACCATCGTAACAGGTATACAGGCAGTGGGCGTTATCCTTATGTCAGCATTATTAATTATTCCAGCTGCAAGTGCAAAATTATGGACGAAAAAATTGAGTTCTATGCTTGTCCTTAGTGCCACTATCGGTGGAATATCTGGCATAACGGGAACCTTTATTAGTGCTATGCGTACTGGCCTATCAACAGGACCAATTATTGTATTAGTAGCGGCTATTATTTTCTTTATCTCTTATTTTATAAGCCCATCTGGACAAATTAGTAAATATCGTAGGAAAATGCAGTTTCGAAAGCAAGGTGAGCTAGGATGATAGAGTTTTGGGTTATTTTAACTGGCATTTTAGTTGGTATTACCTGTGGAATTGCAGGGGTTTTTCTTATCTTGCGTAGGATGTCGATGATTGCAGATGCGATTAGCCATACCGTATTGTTTGGTATTGTTATGGCGTTTATAATTACCCAAACATTAAATGGTTTTTGGATGCTCATCGGTGCAGCAGCTGCGGGGATTTTAACAGCCTATCTAGTGCAATTGCTACATTCTTCAGGTATACAGGAAGATGCAGCCATTGGTGTGGTCTTTACTTCCTTGTTTGCGGCTGGTGTGCTCCTCATAACTTTATTTGCAGGTAATGTACATTTAGATGTAGAGCATGTATTAATGGGAGAAATTGCTTTTGTTCCTTGGGATAGATGGACTTTTCTTTCCATCACATTGCCAAAAGCTGTATGGATGCTATTGCTTGTGCTAATTATTAACATAGTGTTTCTTCTATTATTCTTTAAGGAAATGAAGCTAACTACCTTTGATCCTGTTTATGCTGCCTCCATTGGTGTTCCTGTACTATTTCTGCATTATGGGTTTATGACATCAATATCCTTTACAACGGTAGCTGCTTTTGATAGTGTTGGTGCTATTTTAGTTGTTGCTATGCTAATAGGTCCAGCGGCCACCTCCTATTTAATAAGTAAATCAATTAAGCAAATGTTTTTATATAGCATGGCTTTTGGTGCCGCCGCAGCAGTTATAGGCTATTATTTGGCAAAGCTTTGGGATACGTCCATTGCAGGGATGATGGCGACTATAGTAGGTGTTCTATTTGTTCTGACATTAATCAGTCAAAAAATCATTGATCAACGTAGAAAAGCGCTTGTAAGTAAATTTGAAGTATAGAAGTATAAAGTGAACAGAACATTTAAAAGGAATCGAGCAATTTTCTCGATTCCTTTTATTATTTTTGTTTACCATATCGTGTTAGTAGCAATTCTTTTCTATAGAAATAAAGGCTCTTCACCAAAACATGTGCTTGACTAAGAGCCATACTGAATCCATTCGGCATTGCATTCTAGTAAAATTGTCTCTTTATAGTGCTGCGGATT